>CAYUIN010000020.1:0-12228 GCA_964444695.1 uncultured Desulfocurvus sp. | reverse complement strand
GCCACGCGGCCCCCGGTCGCCTTCTGCGGCAGGCGCTGGGAGACGACGAACTTGAGGGCCTCGGCCAGGCGCTGGCGGATGAGGTGCTCCTCCGAGGGGTCGAACATGCCGACGATGCGGTTCACGGTCTGACCCGTGTCCGAGGTGTGCAGGGTGCCCAGGACCAGGTGGCCCGTCTCGGCGGCCTGCAGGGCGATGTCGATGGTCTCGTGGTCGCGGATTTCGCCCACCAGGATGACCTTGGGCGCCTGCCGGAGCGCGGCGCGCAGGCCCGAGGCGAAGGAGTCGAAGTCCTGGCCCATCTCGCGCTGGTTCACGGTGCCGCTCTTGTGGGGGTGGACGTATTCCACCGGATCCTCAAGGGTCAGGATGTGCACCGGGAACTGGGCGTTGATGGCGTCGATGAGCGCGGCCAGCGAGGTGGACTTGCCCGAGCCCGTGGCGCCCGTGACCAGGATCAGCCCGAACTTCTCGCGGGCCATCTCGTCGAAGATGGACGGCAGGCCGAGCTCGGTCTTGTTGGGCACGTTCATGGACAGCTGGCGCAGGACGATGGACAGCGAGCCGCGCTGGCTGAAGATGTTCACCCTGAAGCGGGCCCGGCCCAGCAGCTCGTAGGACAGGTCGCACGAGCCGTGGGCCACCAGGTCGTGGTACAGGCGCGAGCTGTTGCCCATCATGCAGAAGGCCATGGACTCCGTCTGGAAGGGCTGCATGGGGCCCAGCTCCGGGGCCAGGGGCACGGTCTTCATGGCGCCGTGGACTTCCGCCTGCAGGGGCTTGCCCGCCACGCAGAAGATGTCCGAGGTGCTGGGCGCGAAGTCCAGCACCTGACTGATGATATGGTCGAGTTGCGATCGCAGCATGGCAGCCTCCTATTGCGCGCCGTCGGTGAAGTCCTGCGGCGGCTTGGTCAGGAACTGCTTGAACTTGGCCTTGTCCACGCACTTCTCGTAGGCTTCGTTGGGATCGATGATCTTCTTCTGCAGGTGCTTCATGATCTCGTCGTCCAGGGTCTGCATGCCGTACTTGCGGCCCGTCTCCATGACCGAGTTGATCTGGAAGGTCTTGTTCTCGCGGATCAGGTTGCGCACGGCGGGCACGCCGACGAGAATCTCCAGCGCGGCCACGCGGCCCTTCTTGTCGATGCGCTTGAACAGGGTCTGGGAAACCACGGCCCGCAGCGCCTCGGACAGGCCGGAGCGGATCTGGCCCTGGAGGTCACCGGGGAAGACCTCGATGATGCGGTCCACGGTCTTGGCGGCGGAGATGGTGTGCAGGGTGGAGAACACGAGGTGGCCGGTCTCCGCGGCCTCGATGGCCAGCTGGATGGTGGCCAGGTCGCGCATTTCGCCGACCAGGATGATGTCCGGGTCTTCGCGCAGCGCCCCGCGCAGGGCGGCGGAGAAGCTCTTGGTGTCGCGCCCCAGCTCGCGCTGGTTGATCAGCGCCTTCTGCGGGGTGTGCACGAATTCGATGGGGTCTTCGATGGTCAGGATGTGCTGCTTGCGGTTCTTGTTGGCGTAGTCCATGATCGCGGCCAGCGTGGTGGACTTACCGGAACCGGTGGGGCCGGTGACCAGCACCAGGCCCTTGGGCAGCAGCGCCAGGTTCTTGAGGATCTGCGGCAGCTCGAGCTGCTCGACGGTCAGGATCTCCGAGGGGATCTCGCGGAAGACCGCCGCCACGCCCCGGGCCTGGTTGAAGAAGTTCACGCGGTAGCGGGCCAGCCCGGGGATCTCGTAGGCGAAGTCGATGTCGCCCGTCTCCTCGAATTCCTTGATCTTGGCCTCGGGGGTGATCTCGTAGAGCAGTTTCTTGAGCTCGTCGTGCTCCAGGACCTTGTACTTGACCCGCTCCAGGTCGCCGTGCAGGCGGATGATGGGTTGGTTTCCGGCCGAAAGGTGCAGGTCCGATGCACCCATTTCGTTGACCATCTTGAAGAATGCGTCGATCTGGGCCATATCTCCCCCCTTGCAGGATGTGTTTGCCTAGGGAAAACGGCCCGTACTGCGCATTCGGACCGTCTTAAGTGTTCACCTCCCCACCATATAACCAATTTTTATAGAACCTGTACAGGTAATTCCCGCCGGAGAAGACCGTCAGCACCAGGGCCAGGTATAAAAACACCAGTCCCAGGGGTTGCGGGTCGAAGCCCCACCAGGGGAAGTGCAGAAGCAGCGGGCACAGGGCCAGAATCTGCAACACGGTCTTGAGCTTGCCGTAGCGGTCCGCCGCGATGACCACGCCCTGCTCCACCGCGATGGCCCGCAGGCCGGTGACGGTGATCTCGCGCGCCAGGATCACGACCACGATCCAGGCCGGAATCCAGCCCAGGCTGCTGAGCATGATCAGCCCCGAGCCCACCAGGATCTTGTCCGCCAGCGGGTCCAGGAACTTGCCGAAGGCCGTGACCTGGCCGTAGCGCCGGGCCACCCAGCCGTCGGCCATGTCCGTCAGCGAGGCCGCGATGAAGAAGAACATCGACAGCAGGCAGGTGATGCGGCCGGGGTAGCTGAGCAGGAGCACCAGCACGGGCACGGCGAGGATCCGCGCCAGGGTCAGCTTGTTGGCCAGGTTCAAATGTTTGAGCATCGTCTCAGGCACCGCCTTTGAGTTTGCGGTAGATCGCGAGGACCTTGCGCACGTAGTCTTGTGTTTCGCGGAACGGCGGGATGCCCCCGTAGCGTTCCACCTGGGCCGGGCCCGCGTTGTAGGCCGCCAGGGCCAGCCCGGCGCTGCCGAAGCGGTCCAGCTGCATCCGCAGGTAGCGCACTCCGGCCTCGATGTTGCCTTCCACGTCGTGCGGGTCCGTCAGGCCCAGGTCCGCGCCCGTGGCGGGCATGATCTGCATCAGCCCCTGGGCGCCCTTGTCGGACACCGCCCCGGGCTTGAAGTTCGATTCCACCTGGATCACGGCCTGCACCAGGCGGTGGTCCAGCCCGTAGGCCCGGGACTTGTCCCGCACCACCCGCAGGATCTCGTCCTTGCCCGCGCCCGGGAAGTTCTTGAACACCGCGAACACGCGGTACGTCGTCCCCTTGGGCTGGTTGGTGAAGTGCAGCTGCCCGTCGTCGTCCTTGTAGAAATACATGCCCGCGCCACGGGCCCCGTGCGCCGGAACCAGAACGGCGGCGGCGCACAGGGCCAATGCGAGCAGGCACGCGACGAGGCGGGGCATGGCGACTCCCGCCCGGAAGGCTAGACGTGCGTGGTGGACACGGCTTCCAGGCTGTTTTGCGCCGCGGCGGCGATGGTCTGGGCCACGGCCATCAGGGCGTCCTTGGCCGGCGAGGGCTCGTCCAGGTAGACCACGGGCTTGCCCAGGTCCCCGGCGACCACGGTGGCCGGGTCCAGGGGCACTTCGCCCAGGAAGGTCAGGCCGTACTTCTCGGCCAGCTTGCGGCCGCCGCCCTTCTTGAACAGGGCGATCTCCTGCGCGCAGTGCGGGCAGATGAGCCCGCTCATGTTCTCCACCACGCCCAGGATGTTGGCCTTGGCGTATTGCAGGAAGTTGATCGCCTTGCGCACGTCGGCCAGGGAGATCTCCTGCGGGGTGGTGACCACGACGCACAGCGCGTCGGGGATCGTCTTGAGCACCGTCATATGTTCATCGCCCGTTCCCGGAGGCGAGTCAATGACCAGGAAGTCCAGCTCGCCCCAGTTGACGTCGGACACGAACTGGCGGATGGCCGTGGTCTTCATGGGCCCGCGCCAGAGCACGGCCTGGTCCGGGTCCTTGAGCAGGGAGTCCATGGACACGGCCGAGAGGTTGTCGTCGTAGCGCTTGGGGACCAGCAGGTTGCCGCGGTCCGTCTCCATGCCGCCGCCGTCCACCAGGCCGAGCAGGCGCGGGACGCTGGGGCCGTGGATGTCCACGTCCATGATCCCGACCTTGAAGCCCAGGCGCGCCAGGGCGGCCGCCACGTTCACGGTCACCGAGCTCTTGCCCACGCCGCCCTTGCCGCTCATCACGAACAGCTTGTACTTGATCTTGCCCAGCGTGCTGGAAATGATCTGGTCCTGGAGGCCTTTCTTGGCTTCCTTCTGATCGTCGCAGCCCCCGTTCTTGCTCGCCGAGGCGCACGAGGAAGACGAGGAGCAGGAATTGCACGAACCCATCGCGTTCACCTATCCTTTTTCTGTTGCGGCCGGGAGACGCAAGGCGCCCTGCGCCCCGCCCCGGCCCGACTCCGCTACCATAAGGCTCCCGGTGCGATCTGCATAGCCCGGAAACCGCAGAAATCTCGTTTTCAGACGCCCCCGGGGCGCGCCAGCCGGTCCAGCGCCAGCACCAGCACCAGCCCCACCGCCATCAGCGCCAGGGCCGAGAGGACCCCGGCGTCCAGCGCGGGCGGCAACACGGCGGCCTCGCGCAGCACGTGGACCTTGCCCCGGATGACCGTGGTCTCCAGGACCTCCTTCCAGGGCCAGACCTTGCGCGCCGCGCCGATCATGAAGCCCGTGAGCAGCGCCATGGCGGGCTCGTGCCAGCGGGCCAGCAGCCAGGACAGGACCCGCGAGAAACCCACGATCCCCGCCACGCAGCCCGCCGCGAACACCGCCAGGACCAGCAGGTTCCCGGCGTCCGCCGGGTTGCGCAGGGCCCCGGTGACGTACTCGTATTTGCCCAGGATCAAAAGCAGAAAAGAGCCGCTGATGCCCGGCAGGATCATCGCGCAGATGGCGATGGCCCCGCACAGGAACAGGAACCACGGGGCCTCGGGTGTGGTCACGGGGATGAGGCCGGTGATGATCCAGGCCGCGGCCGTGCCCGCCAGCAGGCTGGCCGTGGTGGCCGCGTCCCAGCGCCCGACCTTGCGGCCCACGATCCAGATGGAGGCCGCGATGAGCCCCATGAACAGGGCCCAGGTCTGCACCGGATGCTCGGTGAGCATGCGGTGCATCAGGCCCGCCATGGTCACCAGGGCCGCCAGCAGCCCCAGGCCCAGCGGGGCCAGGAACCGCAGGTGGACCCGCTCCAGGGCCGCCACGGGCCGCAGGGACAGCGCCAGGGCCGCGAACCGCCCGTCGAAGGAGCGGATGGCGTGCAGCAGGTCCTCGTAGATGCCGGTGATGAAGGCGATGGTCCCGCCGGAGACGCCGGGGATGATGTCCGCCGCGCCCATGCAGAAGCCCTTGGCCGCCAGCACGAGCGCCTGGGGCCAGGTCCTGGGGCCGGGGCCCGCGAGCAAGGCGTCCCTGAGGGTCATGTCGTCCGCCGGGTGCTCAAAATTCTTACCAGCCATGTCGCCCCACCAGGTCCACGAAGACCACGCCGCCCTTGTTCTCGCGCACGGTCTCGCCGTCCTGGCGGCGGATCATCACCAACTGCTGCTCGCTGCGCGAGCCGCCCACGGGGATCAGCAGGATGCCCGGGTCCGCCAGCTGCTCCAGCAGCGGCAGCGGCACGTCCGGCCCGCCCGCCGTGACCAGGATGCGGTCGAAGGGGCCCTCGTCGGGCCAGCCCAGGGTGCCGTCGTCCAGCTTGCAGCGCACGGTGCGGTAGTGCAGGCGGGTCAGCCTGCGGCGCGCGGCCTGGTGCAGCTCGGGGATGCGCTCCACGGTGTACACCCGGGCGCCCATCTCCGCCAGCACGGCGGCCTGGTAGCCCGAGCCGGTGCCGATCTCCAGGACCTTCATCTCCGGCTGGACTTCCAGCAGCTGGCTCATCAGGGCCACGATGTACGGCTGGGAGATGGTCTGGCCGAAGCCGATGGGCGCGGGGTGGTCCGCGTAGGCCTGGCCGTGCAGGGCCTCCTCCATGAACAGGTGGCGCTGCACCTTGCGCATGGCGGCCAGCACGCGCTGGTCGGATACGCCCCGGGCCTCGATCTGTTCCCGGACCATCCGCTCCCTGCTGCGGCGCATGTCGACCTGCATCGTTCCCCCTCGTGTGACGGCGGCTGCGGCTCCCGTCGGCGCCGCGCAAGGCGTTTCCCACCAGATTTCGGGCCGCAAGTCAACACGCGCCCGCGCGCGGGGGCTCTTGACAGGGGGGCGGACATGCGGGACTGTACGGATAACAAGGAGTATGCCCATGCTCACAGTGGCGGACCTGATGACCCCCGAGGTGTTCACCCTGCGCGAGACGGACACCCTGAAGACCGCGCGTTCCATGATGTCCCTGGCGCGCATCCGGCACATCCCCATCGTCGGGGAGCACATGGAGTTCTACGGTCTGCTCACGCACCGCGACATCCTGAACGCGACCATCTCCCAGTTCGCGGGGGTGGACAGGGCCGTGCGCGACGAGATCGACTCGGGCATCCCGATCCTGGAAGTGATGCGCAAGGACGTGACGGTGGTCCCGCCGCACATGAAGCTGCGCGACGCGGCGGACATCCTGCTCAACCACAAGTACGGCTGCCTGCCGGTGGTCCACCAGGGCAGGCTGATGGGCATCCTCACCGAGGCCGACTTCCTGAAGCTGACCATCCGCCTGATGGAGGCCCTGGAGGGCGACCTGGCGGAAATCTAGCCAGCCCGACCGACCGGGCCGCGACAAGAGCGCAAAACGGCACAGGGGCCGCCCCGTCACGACGGAGCGGCCCCTGTGCCGTTTTGCGCCCTGGCCGGAGCCCGGGGCGCTAGTCCGAGAGGTCGAAGGCCGTGTTGCCCACGGGCACGGCGCCCGCGAGGTCCGACATCTCCTGGAGCAGGGCCAGGGTCTTGCGGGCCTCCTCCTCCTCCACGGTGTTGATGGCGTATCCGGCGTGGACCAGCACGTAGTCGCCCACGGCGGGCGGCTCGGGCAGGAGCATCACCGCGCATTTGATGAAGGTCTCGCTGTCTCCCACCTGGACCCGGGCGATGTCCTCGTCCAGAAACTCAACGATCTTGCAGGGCGTGGCTAGGCACATGGCGGCTCCTCGTCGGTCTAGGGGTTGGCCTTGGGGGTGTAGCTTCCCCCGGCGGCGGTGATCTCGTCAAGGGCCATGCGCATCATCTCGGGGATCTTGGCGATGAGCTCCGGGGAGAGCTCCACCAGCGGGTCGGACTGGTAGTCCTTGGGCTCGATACCGACGATGACGGCGCTCGGGCGCTTGCCGGAAATCAACTCGCAGCAGCACAGGGTCTCCAGGAAGTCCATGTCGTGCACGGAGTTCTTGAAGGCCAGGGACAGGCGCAGGTCGTCGCCGTCCAGGCGGTACAGGGTGCCCGGGGGATGGTCGTTGACCACGGCGTCGATGACCACCACGGAGTCCGAGGCGATGATCGGATCCATGAGGATCATGCCGCGCACGCCGCCGTCCAAGAGGGTCACGTTGGGCGGAAAGTCGTATTCGGCCATCAGCCGCTCCACGACGCGCACGCCGATGCCTTCGTCGCGCAACAGGATGTTGCCCAGGCCCAGGACCAGGATGTTCTTGCTGTCTTCGCTCACGCGCACTCCTTCGCAAAAGAAAAGGGGACCCGGCCCGGAGGCCAGGTCCCTCTTTATAATCAGACAGGTGTTCTGTCTACCCTAGCAGACCTTGAACTTGTAGGTTTCGTTGGTCTTCGGGTCGATGATGTGCACGCCGCAGGCGATGCACGGGTCGTACGAGTGGACGGTGCGCAGCACTTCCACCGGACGCTTGGGATCGAACACCGGGGTACCGATGAGGGCCTCTTCCACGGGGGAGAGGGCGCCGTCGTCGGAACGCGGGCCGAGGTTCCAGGTGGACGGGACGACCAGCTGGAAGTTCTTGATCTTGCCACCTTCGATCTCGATCCAGTGCGACAGGGTGCCGCGAGGAGCGTTGACGAAGCCGACGCCGAACGCGGTGTCGGGCATCTTGAAGGGAGCGATGATGTCGGTCTTGCCGGCAGCGATGTTGGCTTCCAGCTTCTCGATCCAGGAGACCATCTCGTCGCCGATGACCTTGGTCTCGATGCAACGGGCGGCGGTGCGGCCCAGGGTCGAGAACAGAGCCTCGGGGCCGACGCCCAGGTGCTTCAGCACGGCGTTGACCAGGCCCTGGACCTGCTTGTGGCCCTTGGCGTAGGCGACCAGGCACTGAGCCAGGGGGCCGACCTCGGTGGCCTTGCCGTCGTAACGGGGGGCCTTCATCCAGCTGTACTTGCCGGTCTTGCCGGTCTCCATCTCACCGAGGGAGGTGTACATCGGATCGGTGACGCCCTGCCACGGATGCTTCGGAGAGCCTTCCTTGTACCAGGAGTGCATGACGTGCTCTTCGATCTTCTTGAGGTCGAAGTCCTGGGGATTGGCCAGGTCGCGGTTGAAGATGGCGCCGGCGGGCATGAACCGGGAGTTCATGTCGGACTCGTCCATCGGGAACTCGCCGCAGCTGTTGAAGTGGGTGGTGCCGCCGATGGCGCCCCAATCCAGGTAGTACGGCGCAACGGCCAGCACGTCCGGGATGTAGGTGTTGTTCACGAAGGCCATGGTCTCCTTGAACAGCGCCTTGAACTGAGCGATCTGCTCGGGCTTCAGGGCGTCGTAGCAGGTGATGCCGCCTTCGTAGAGGCTCTGGGTGTGCGGGTTCTTGCCGCCGATGATGGCCATCATGCGGGAAGGCAGGATCTGCAGCTTCAGGGCTTCCAGGTAGTGGTGGGTGGCGATCAGGTTGAGCTCGGGCGGCAGTTTGTAGGCCGCGTGGGGCTCCAGGAAGTAGGCATTGGTGAAGATGCCGAGCTGGCCCTGGGCGACGAACTTGCCCAGACGCTCCTGGGTGGCCTTGAACTCAGCCTCGGTGTGCTGACGATGGCCCAGGCCGGCGGTGTTGGTGATCTCGGCGGCCTTCTTGGCATCGGCGGACAGGGCGGACACGACGTCGACCCAGTCCAGGGCGTGCAGGTGATAGAAATGCACGATGTGGTCGTGCAGGAACTGCGAGCCCAGCAGCAGGTTGCGAAGGATCAGGCCCGTCTCCGGGATGCCCTTCTGGATGCCCACGGCGTTGTCCACGCAGCGGGTGGAAGCCAGGGCGTGGACGTGCGTGCACACGCCGCAGGAGCGCTGGGTGAAGTGCTTGGCGTCGCGGGGATCGCGGCCACGCAGGATGATCTCGAGGCCACGGAACAGCTGGGAGCTGGACCAGGCGTTCTTGACGCGACCGTTCTCGACCTCAACCTCGATGCGCAGATGGCCTTCGATGCGGTTGACGGGGTCGATGACGACCTTGCCGCTGTAATCGCCGACGGGAGTCACCGGCATTTTGCTCGTTTTACAACCAGCCATATTATCCTCCTAGATAGGTTCTCTCTCTTCCTTCGTTGCGTTCCAGAAACTTGAAATGACCCGGAGTGCTTACGCGGACTCGTAGAAGGGGCTCATCTCGTCCCAGAAGTCGGGCTCGGAGCAACCGATGCACGGGTGACCGGCCTGGATGGGGAAGCTGACCTGGTTGAAGAGGACCTTCGGGCAGTTGTTGTAGGTGTTGGGGCCCTTGCAGCCCAACTCGTACAGGCAGTAGCCCTTCTTGGCTTCCTCGGAGTCGAAGGAAGGAGCGAACTCGCCGGCCTCGAAGTGGGGCAGGCGCGGGCAGTTGTCGTGAACGGTCTCGCCGTAGAACAGCACGGGGCGGCCGTTGTCGTCCAGCTCGGGCATACCCTTGGTCAGGAAGTAGACCACGGTGCCGATGAAGCTGATCGGGTTCGGGGGGCAACCGGGAACCTGGACCATGGTGGCGCCGCCGAGAGCCTCGGAGCAGCCCTTGGCCGCGGTGGGGTTCGGGGCAGCCTTCTGGACGCCGCCGTAGGCAGCGCAGGTGCCGATGCAGATGGTCGCGGCAGCCTTGGGGTAGATCTCCTCAAGGATGGACAGCATGGTCTTGCCGCCGACCTTGCCATGGATACCGCCCTGAGCGGTGGGGATGCCACCCTCGCAGACCAGAACGAACTTGCCTTCGTTCTCGGTCACGGTCTTGTGCAGGGCATCCTCGATGGCCTCACCGGCGCACTGCATGATGGTCTCGTGGTAGTCCAGCGAGATCACATCGAACAGCACGGTGGCGATGTCGGGCTCGGTGGTGCGCAGCACGGACTCGGTGCAACCGGTGCACTCGGCGAAGTGCAGCCACACGACGGGCGGACGCTTGCTGGAGGTCAAGGCCTCGGCGACCTTGGCCGGGGTGAACGTCGCGTCCGCAGCCATGGCGGCGGACACAGCGGCGCAGAACTTCATGAAGTCGCGGCGGGAGATCCCTTTCGCTTCCAAGGACTTCATCACATCATTCTTACCGCTTCCAATAGAACATTTCATAAGACACCTCCATAGTTACCAAACAATCGGTGGGCACGTGCCCGCCAATATGGCAAACCAACCTTCCAACCTGTTTGAGGGTTTATGAACTTGCACTGCGCTGGCCTTAATTTGGTGGAATTTTCACCACAATTTCAAGAGGGCGTCAACCCAAAACCCGAATTTTATCCGGCGAATCGGGCATATTCCCAGTGGTTTACATGTTTGGTCCATTGTTATGCCGAATGGTAACACTCCTGAAACAAACGTATTACACACTATGCAACAACACTCCGAAATTTATGGTTAAGCGCCCTTTTCACAACCTCCCGGAACACGGAGCGCCGCGGCCAATGCAACACTTCTGCGAAAAGGGCCCAAAGAGGGGGTCATTGCATTAGGTTGAACGCTCAACCAACTGTGGTAGGCATAGTGAAGCAAAACGGTCGGGATAGGCAATTTCGGCCCAGCCGGGGCGGTTTCGCGCCCTTTCGGGGGCCGGTCCGGCCGCCGGGCCCCGGGCCGGGAAATGGCGAGGCGCCCGAACCCGGGCCCAGCAGCCCCTTGGCAGCGGCGCCCGAAACAGGTACCTTCCGCGCCCAGGAACAAGGAAACACCAAGACCCGAGGACCACACGCATCATGAAGAAGACCATCTCTCTCGTCGCCGTCGCCGCCCTGGTCGCCCTGCTGGCCGTGGGCGCGCTGTTCTACTTCAAGGACCTCGAACCGCCGACCCTGACCCTGACCCCCGGCTCCGGCGTCGTCGGCCGGGACACCGAGCTGACCCTGGAGGCCTCCGACCCGTCCGGGCTGCGGGCCGTGGTCGTCTCCCTGCGCACGGCGGGCAGCGCCGCCGCCCTGGCCTCCAAGACCTACGACAAGCCGCCCAGCGCCACCCTGACCTTCACCCTGGGCGACGCCAAGGCCGCCGACGGCCCCGTGGAAATCGTCGTCTCCGCCGTGGACGGCTCCATCGCCCAGTTCGGCAAGGGCAACGCGGGCGAGACCGTCTTCGCCCTGACCCTGGACACCCGCAAGCCGCGCATCAACGTCCTGTCCGGACAGCACAACATCAACCAGGGCGGCGCGGGCTGCGTCTCCTACACCGTGGACGAGGACGTCTCCGAAACCGGTGTGCGCGTGGGCGACGACTTCTTCCCGGGCTACAAGCTGCCGAACGGCAACTACGCCTGCCTCTTCGCCCTGCCCTGGAACCTGGCGCCCGAGGCCTTCTCCCCGCGCCTGGAGGCCGCCGACCTGGCGGGCAACCGCCGCGTGCAGACCTTCGCCTACCACATCATCCCGCGCACCTTTCGCGCCGACACCATCAGCGTCCCGGACAGCTTCCTGGATGAAAAGATGGTCCAGTACGAGGCCGACTACCCGGACGCCGCCTCGAACATCGAAATCTACCTGAAGGTCAACGGCGAGATGCGCGTGCGCGACCGCGCCGCCCTGCTCTCCCTGGGCCAGAACAGCGCCCCCGAGCCCCTGTGGCACGGCGCCTTCCTGCGGCTGCCCAACTCCGCCAACCGCGCCCGCTTCGCCGATACCCGCACCTACCGCTACAACGGCGAGGTCGTGGACACCCAGACCCACCTGGGCATCGACCTGGCCTCCACCAAGGCCGCGCCCGTGCCCGCCGCCAACGCCGGGATCATCGTGCGCACCGGCTTCAACGGCATCTACGGCGAAAACGTGGTCATCGACCACGGCCTGGGCCTGATGACCCTCTACGCCCACCTCTCCCAGATCGACGTCGAAGTCGGCGACCACGTGGAAAAAGGACAGATCATCGCCCGCACCGGCGCCACCGGCCTGGCCGGAGGCGACCACCTCCACTACGGCACCTACATCTCCGGCGTCGCCGTCCAACCCATCGAATGGTGGGACCAACACTGGCTCACCGACAACATCACCGACCGCGTAGGCCAATAGCGCACGGCCGGTCGGGGCGAGACGGCCCGGGGGCGGACGAGACGGAATGCCTCCGGCGGCTGGGGCTCTATCTCTGCTCTCCCCATTCCTAAGCTCGCC
>CAYUIN010000019.1:10701-12316 GCA_964444695.1 uncultured Desulfocurvus sp. | reverse complement strand
GTCGGGGCATCAGTCGTGCCACGACGCCCATGGCCCAAGCCCTCGGCCTGCGCGTCCCTCCGGCGATCCCGGGCCTTGCGCCCCGGTACCGGGCGCGGCCGATCACGACCATCCCCGGACATGGGCAGACCGTCTTTTCAACGTGCGTTCCCGTTGCGCCGCGGCGCAGAAATCGGGACGCCCTAAGGGGGGCTTACCCTCGAACGGGTATGGGAGCCCGGCATCCCCATCCCGCGCCCAAGACCGGCGGGCCCGCCATGACCGCCCCGGGGGCGCGCCCCGGGCCGCCTAGTCGGTCCAGGCGGGGAGCCAGAGGGTAAGGTGGTGCCGGAGAGGGGGTCGGAGGTGAAGTCCACCTTGCCGCTGAGGTAGCGCTCGGCGAACAGGCGCGCGGCGTGGGTGCCGAAGCCCCGGGTGCGGGACTTGGTGGAGAAGGTGCGCTTGAAGAGCTGGTGCCGCACGGACTCGGAGATGGCGCCGGGGTTGTGCACGGTGAGCAGGGTGCCGCCGCCGGTCTCCTCGCAGCCCAGGGTCACGGTGCCGCCGGGGCCCACGGCCTCCAGGGCGTTTTCCACGAACACCCCCAGCACGCGCGAGGCCAGGTCCGGGTCGGTCTCCACGGCGGTGCCGCAGGCGGGGCCGACGACGATTTCGCGTTCCATGGCCGGGCCGCGCTGGGCCCAGGTGTCGCGGACGCGTTCCAGCAGGGTCACGGCGCCCACGGGTTCCAGGTCCACCAGCAGGCAGCCCGCCTCGGCGGCGGAGAGGTCGCTTTGGGCGCGGATCAGGTCGTGCATCTCGTCCAGCGCGGCGCCGATCATCGGCCCGGCGGCCTCGCCGTCCAATTCGCCCTGTTCGAGCATCCGGACCATGAGTTCCAGGGCGGCGACGCGGTTCAGGACATCGTGGTAGAAGATGCGTTCCAGGGCGTCCAGGCGGTATTCGTGGCTCACGTCCTGGATGGTGAAGACGCTCATGCGCTGTCCGTCCGCGTCCAGCGGGGCGGCGGTGGTCAGCAGGTCCAGGGCCTCCTGCCAGGGCCCGGCGCTGCGCAGGATGCGGCAGTGGCGGGACACGGCCTGTCCTTCCAGGCTGCCGAGGATGGCGCCCACGGCGCCGCAGTAGCGGCAGAAATCCGTGGTGCCGCAGCCGCCTTCGGCCTCTTCGGCGTGGACGCAGCCCAGGATCTCCCCGGGCCGCCTGCCCAGGATGTCGGAGGAACTCCCGGCGCCGGCCAGTTCCAGGAAGGCGAGGTTGGCGTACACGGCCTGGCGGCAGTCATTGAGCACGACGACGGGCACGGGCACCAGATTCAGGGCCTGGCCCGCGCGCTGCACGGCCAGGGTCGCCTGGTCCACAAGGACGCTCCCGGCCTCGCGCCGGGCGGGCGCGAAGCGCGTGGTGCCGAAACAGTCCAGATCGCGCTCAGGCATCGTCGTCCTCCTTGGGCTCGCGGGCGCCCAGCGTGGCCAGCAGGCGTTCGAGTTGCTCCAGGTCCACGGGTTTGGACAGGTAGCCGTTCATGCCCGCGTCCAGGAACCGTTCCCGTTCGCCCTTCATGGCGTGGGCGGTCATGGCGCTGACCGGAACGTCCGCCGGTGTGGCCAGATTGCCC
>CAYUIN010000019.1:0-10691 GCA_964444695.1 uncultured Desulfocurvus sp. | reverse complement strand
CCGACTCGCGCAATCCGCGCAAGGCCTCAAGTCCATCCATTTCCGGCATCTGGATGTCCATGAGCACGCAGTCGAAGCGGCTGCGCGCCAGGGCGGACAGGGCCTCCAGGCCTGTGGCGGCGCAGACGACCTCGTGGCCCTGTTTTTCCAAGAACAGCCGGGCGGCCATGCGGTTCACGGCCTCGTCCTCGGCCAGCAGGATGCGCAGCGGCGCGGCGTGGGCCGCCGGGGCCGGGCGCGGGCGGGCCGGGGCGTCGTCCGGGGCCGGGGGCAGCGGCAGGGTGAAATGGACGTCCGTGCCCTGCCCGGGCTCGCTGGACAGGCCCAGGTCTCCGCCCATGAGCCGCACCAGGCGGCGCACGATGCCCAGGCCCAGGCCGGTGCCGGAGTATTTGCGCGTGGGCGCGCCGTCCACCTGGGTGAAGGGTTCGAACACCGTGCCCTGCGCGCCCAGGGGGATGCCGATGCCCGTATCGCGGACCTGGAACAGCACGCGCGGCGGCCCGCCGTGGCGCGGCCCCAAAGGTTCGGCGGACAGCACCACCCGCCCCTCGTGGCAGAATTTCACGGCGTTGCCCAGCAGGTTGAACAGGATCTGGCGCACGCGCACGTCGTCGCCCACGACGCGGGCCTGAAGCCCCGGGTCCAGGCGCAGTTCCAGCGCGATGCCCTGGGCCGCGGCCTGGGGCCGGAAGTTGTCCGCCACCAGGGCCAGGGAGGCGGCGAGGTCGAAGGGCTCGTGCACCACGTCCATGATCCCGGCCTCCATCTTGGAGAAGTCCAGGACGTCGTTGATGATGGTCATCAGGCTGCGGCCCGTGGTCAGGGCGGTGTCGGCGAACTCGCGCTGCTCGGGGTCCAGCTCCGTGCCCTGGAGCAGTTGCAGCATGCCGAAGACGCCGTTGAGCGGGGTGCGCAGCTCGTGGCTCATGTTGGCCAAAAACTGGCTTTTGAAGCGGCTGGCCTGCTCGGCCTCGTCGCGGGCCCGGCGCAGGGCCTCCTCGGCCTCCTTGCGTTCGGCCACGTCCACCATCAGCGAGAGGTAGTACAGGGGCTCGTCGTCCGGGCCGTGGATGATGGTGGTGTGGGCCTCCACGGGGCGCACGGTGCCGTCGTTGCGCAGGTAGCGTTTCTCGAAGTGGACCACGGCGCTCTCACCCGAACGCAGCCGGGCCAGGTGCTCTTCCTGGACGGGGACGTCGTCGGGGTGCGTCAGGGAGGAGATGGTCCGGCCCCGCAGCGTCCCGGCGTCGAGGCCCAGGATGTCCGCCAGCACGGGGTTGATGTCCACCACCGTGCCGTCCAGCAGGCCCAGGGCCATGCCCATGGGCGCGTTTTCGAAGACCTTGCGGAACAGTTCGCCCGTCTCGCGCTGGGCGCGCTCGGCCTTGCGCCGGGCGGTGACGTCGGTGAGCATGGCGAAGGAGCCCGCGTACCTGCCCGCCTCGTCGCGCATGGGCGAGGCCGAGACCAGGGCCCAGAACTCGCGCCCGGCCAGGTCCTGGAAGCGCTGCTCGTAGCGTTCGCTCTGGCCCGCGCGGCGCCGGGCCAGGTGGTCCTGCATGCCCGCCGCCTCTTCCGGCGGCAGAAAGTCGGAGAAATTCCGCCCGATGAGCGCCCCGGGCGCCGCGCCGAACATGGCGCCCAGGACCTTGTTGCCGTAGCTCACGCGGTGCTCGGCGTCGAGCATCAGGATGCCCTCGTTGGCGGTGTCCACCACCTGGCGGTAGCGCTCCTCGCTGTGGCGCATGGCGGCCTCGGCCCGCTTGCGCTCGGTCACGTCGCGCACGGCCAAAATCCGCGCCATGCGGCCCCGGAAGCTATACATCCCGCCCCGGATCTCCGCCGGGAACAGGCTGCCGTCGGCGCGCTGGCACACGGCCTCGAAGGCCTCGCGCTCCCCGGTCAACAGCCGCCTGCGGACCTCGTCGCGGGCATCGGGGCCCATGAGCCCCGTGACCAGCCTGCCGCGCAGCCTGTCCGCGGGCAGGCCGAACAGGGCGCTGGCGGCCGGGTTGCAGTCCAGGATCACGCCCTTCTCGCTGATGAGCACGGCCTCGAAGGCGGCGTGGGACAGGGCCCGGTGCTTGGCCTCGCTCTCGGCCAGGGCCTCCTGGGCCAGGTGTTCCTGGGTCACGTCCACGATCATGCCTTCGATCACCGGCTCGGAGCCGTCGCCGGGGTCCACCAGGTGCGCGGACTCCGAGGCCCAGCGGGATTCGCCCCGGCGGTCGCGGTAGCGGATGGAATAGTTCTCCAGGTGGCCGGTGCGGGCCAGTTCGTTCAGGAAGGTCTCGCGGTCGGCGGGGTCGTAGTAGAAATCGCGGGCCACGAGGCGCACCTCGCGCAGCATCTGCTCCGGGCCGTCGTAGCCGAAGATGCGGGCGATGGCCGGGTTGATGTCCAGGAAGCGCCCGTCCATGCTGGTGCGGTAGATGCCCTCGGCGGCGTCCTCGAACAGGGTCCGGTAGCGTTTTTCGCTGTGGCGCAGGGCGCGCTCGACCTCGATTCGGCCGCTGATGTCCGTGGCGATCTCCAGGCGCACCAGGCGCCCGTCCGTCCAGGGGATGGCCTTGTCGCGGATGGCGTAGGTCCGGCCGTCCACGGTGTTCGTGAACTCCCACTCCACGACCCCGGCGGGGCGGCCCTCGGCGTCGATGAGGCGGTCGTTGGTGCAGAACGGGCAGGGCCCGTCCTGGCCGCGCTGCAAGGTCCGCCAGCAGGTGCGGCCCACGGCGTCCTCGCCGAAGATCGCCAGGCCCCGGCGGTTGACGTACAGGATTTCGTGGGTCCGGATGTCCACCACGTAGACCAGGGCGTCCAGTTCGTCGAGAATGCGCCCGCAGGGAGGCTCCGCCTGCCGCTGTTCGAGCGGGGCTCCGCCCCCGCGGGATGTGCCGTCTTTGCCGTCCGTCACGAGTGCTCCTTTCCCATCGCCGTCATATCAGGCTGACGCCCACGCCGCCCGGCCCGCAATCGCCGCCGCCGCGCCGCAGCGCGCCTTCCTCCCACTGTACCACACTGCGCGCCAGGGCCGCCAGGAACGCGCGCGGGGCCTCGTCGCCGGAGGCGAAATCCGTCAGAAAGCGCTTGCGCGGCAGGACCAGCAGCCGCAGCGGGGTCACGGCCCGCAGGGTGAACAGGCGGCGCACGTCGCCCAGCAGCGCCAGGGCCCCGACGAACCGGCCCGGCCCCACCTCGCCCAGCACACGTTCGGCGCCGTCCGGGCCAGTGCGCACCAGCTCGGCCAGGCCGTCGAGCAGGGCGTAGGCCTTGTCGTCCGTCTCGTCCTGGACGAACACGGCGTCCCCGGCGCGGTAGTTCGCGGGGCGGCAGACCCAGGCCAGGGCCTTCACCGAGTCCAGGGGCAGGTCCCCGAACAGGGGCACGGCCCGCAGCGCGGCCACGTTCTCCTCATACGGACAGCCGCCCGGGCCGTCATCCATGGACGAGATCATACAGCGCTCCCTTGTTCGCCATCAGCGCATCGTAGGTTCCCTGTTCCACCACCCTGCCCGCGCGCAGGACGGCGACCCTGTCGTATCCCGGAAGCGTATCCAGCCGGTGGACCACGGAGACCACCGTGCTGCGGCCCCGAAAGCGCATGGCCAGCAGGTTCTGGATGCGCGACTGCGAGGCGTTGTCCAGGGCCGAGGTGGCCTCGTCCAGGATCAGCACCGGCGGTTCCTTGAGGAAGGCGCGGGCCAGGGCCACCTTCTGGCGCTGCCCGCCGGAGAGCCGGTCCCCCTGGCTGCCCACGTCGAATTCCAGGCCCCGGGCCACCACCTCTTCGAGCATGCTCTCCTCGATGAGCAGCTGCATCACCAGCTGCTCCACGCGGTCCTGGGCGCCCGCGCTGTCGGACTTGATGCGCCCGTGCAGGATGTTGTCCAGCAGCGAGCGCGAGGCGTTGTAGTCCGCCTCGCCGTGGAAGGCCACGGCCCCGGGGCGCTCGCGGCGCACGGCCTCCATCAGCCGGGGCCGCGCCGCGAGGATCCGCCCGCGCAGGTCCGAAGAGACGCTGGACAGGCGGCTCTCGCCGGGCACGTATTCCAGGGCCAGGCGCAGCAGCAGCCGCCCGTCCGCCTCGCCCAGGGACGCGGGCCAGTCCCCCCCGGCGCGCTCCAGGCGCAGGGCCAGGGCGGCGTAGGCCTCGAACTCCTCGCGCGGGATGGGGCTGTCCGCGAACAGCTCCTCGCGCCCGCCCATGGAGCGCAGCACGTCCACCGCCCGCAGGGTCACGTCCCGGCCCAGGGCCAGCAGCGCCGGGGTCAGCCCCTCGCGGTCCAGGAAGTCCAGGAAGAACCTGTTGCCCGGCAGGCCCGAGGTGCGGAAGTCGTCGCGAAGGGGCTGGGCGGCCAGGATGTTCGCCGCCACCGAGGAGTATTCCAGGAAGGCCCCCGGGGCGAAGAACTCCACGTCCCCGGCCAACTCCTCGCGGCGGCTGCTCTGGAAGCGGGCCCGGGCCTCCACGGCGCGGCGCATCAGCTCCGCGTCGCGCTCCGGGTCCAGCACGGCCGCCAGCCCGAAGCGCAGGACGTCCACGAACAGCCCCACCTGCTGCACGGCCAGGATCAGCGCGTCCAGGTCCGGTTCGCCGTCCGCGCCCTTGCAGGCCCCGCCGCCCAGGCGCAGCGCGCGGCAGGAATACAGCAGATTCTCGCGCAGCGTGCCGCTGAAGATGTACGGGTGCTGGTTGACCACCCCGACGTTGGCCGCCACGTCGAACTTGGTCAGCCCGGCCACGTCGCGCCCGCCCAGCAGCACCCGCCCCCGCGAGGCGCCGTAGAGCTGGGCCACGACCATCGCCAGGGTGGACTTGCCGCTGCCGGAAAAACCCACCAGGGCCAGGTGCTCGCCGGGGCGCAGGTCCAGGTTCACCCCGTCCAGCAGGCGGATGCCCCCGGCCACGGCGAAGGACACGTCGCGCACGGCCAGCGAGCCGTCCAGGACCAGGGCCTCGCGCCCGCGCGGGGTCAGGGCGTGTTCGGGCTCCTGGTCGAAGGTCTCCATGACCTGGGTGTAGCGCACGCGGCTGTCCTGGAAGGTCTGGTAGAAGTCGATGAGCTCCTTCCAGGGGTCGTAGAGCTTCTCGTAGGCCGAGAGGAAGGCCACCAGCGCGCCCAGGTCGAAGCGGCCCCGGATGGCCAGCCAGCCGCCCAGCAGGAACAGCGTGAACGGCCCCAGGCTCTGGAAGAAATTGTTGGTGAACTTGATGCCGTACTTGAGCGTCGCCCAGCGCATGTTGGTGGCGAACAGCCCGCGCAGGTGCTCGCCGAACTTGGCGCCCTCCACGGGGATCGCCGCGTTGGCGTGGACCTCCTGGATGCCCGCCACGCTCTCCCCGGTCACGGCCATCATGTCCCGCATGCGGCGGATGCGGCGGCGGTTCACGAGGTTGAAGCGCCGCTGCAGCAGCGGCAGCACCAGCATGTCCACCGGGTAGATGCAGACCGAGATGAGCGCCAGCAGCGGGTTCAGGTGGACCATGTACCCGGCCATGGCCAGGAAGGTCAGCACGTTGACCACCGGCACGGCCACGGCGGTGCCGATGAAATCCCCCACCGGGGCCAACTCCTGGACCAGGGCCGAGGTCACGTGCCCGGGCGAGGTGCGCCGGAAGAAGGACAGCGGCAGCGACAGCACGTGCTCGAACAGCCGGGCCCGGATCTCCAACAGCGTGCGCTCGCCCACGTAGCTTTGCAGCACGTTCAGCCCGTACTTCAGCGCCCCGGCCAGGACCACGGCGACGATGTACAGCCCGCAGTAGAGCAGCAGGGCCTCGTGGTCCTTGAGGGCGATGGCCGTGTTGACCACGCGCTTTTGCATCTCCAGGGGAAACACGCGCAGGGCCACGGTGAGCAGAATCACCGCCAGCAGCACCAGTTGGAGCTTCAGATTCCTGCCCAGAACCCAGGAGTAGAGCGAGCGTCTCGTGATGGGCGTGTTCATGTGCCTGGCCCCGCGTGCCGAGGGGTTCTCATTTCTCAACGCTAGCAAATCCGCGAGGGGGAAACCAGTTATTTCCAGGGGAGATGGGCACGAAAGAGCGCCGAGACGCTGGCACCCGCCCCGCGAAAGGACTATACTGGGAGAACGGATCACCAGGAGGAGGACGCCGTGCGGGACACCTTGCGGATCACCATCGCGGGCGGGGACGAGGGCTTCGGGCCCTTCGCGCCGCGCGTGCGCGCCTTCGCCCTGGGCCTCGGCCTGTCCGAGGAGGCGGCCTTCAAGACCACCCTGGCCCTGGACGAGCTGGTCACCAACATCATCGCCCACGGCTACGACGCCCCCGGCGCGCACCGCATCGACGTCGCCCTGACCATCGACGAGGACGAAGTGACCCTGCGCATCGAGGACGACGGCAGGCCCTTCAACCCCCTGGACCGCCCCGGGCCGGACACCGGCCTGCACCCGCTGCGCCGCGAGCGCCCCGTGGGAGGGCTGGGCGTGCTCTTCGCCCGCCACTGCATGCCCCGGGCGCGCTACAGCCGCGAAGACGGGCGCAACGTGCTCGTCCTGTCCCGCCCACGCGGGCAGGGCCCATCCGCCTGCAAGGAGACCTGTCCATGAAGATACTCACGGCCGACACGCCCCGCGTGGGCGTCGTCGCCCTGGAAGGCAGCCTGGACGCACGCGGCGTCCGCGACCTGGAAGACACCGTGGCCGCGTTGCTGGACCAGGGCCGCGACTGCCTGCTGTTCGACCTGAGCGCCCTGGACTACATCAACAGCTCCGGGCTGCGCATCCTGATCATGGCCTACCAGAAGCTGCACCCGGCGGGCGGGCGCGTGGCCGTCTGCGGCACCAGGGACTACATCCAGGAACTCTTCGACATCGCCGGATACGACAAGATATTCCCCATGTTCGCCTCGCGCGAGACCGCGCTGGAGACGCTGTAGGGACGGCGGGACGACGGGTCCGGCGCGGGGAGAGATCAGGCGGCGGGCGCGCCGTGCGGGACCTTGAGCACCACCAGGGTCTGGTCGTCGACCTGCGGGCCGCCGTCGCAAAAGGCGTCCACCGCGCGGGTCACGGCGTCCGCGATCTCGGCCGCCGAGCCCCCGGCCGCGGCGCGCACCACCTCGCGCAGCCGCCGCTTGCCGAACATCCGGCCCCCGGGATCGCGGGCCTCCCACAGCCCGTCCGTGCCCAGCACCAGCACCGCCCCCGGCGGCAACGGCCCGCGCCGGAACTCGCGATAGGCCGCATCGGGCGTCACGCCCAGGGGCACGTCGCCGCAGTCCAGGTCCGTGAACTCCCCGCTCGCCGGGTCGTAGAGCATGGCCGGATCGTGCCCGGCGCAGGCCCAGGCCAGGGAGCGGTCCGCCAGGTCCACCCGCAACAGGAACAGGGTCATGAACCGCCCGGTGCCGAAGGTGTCGTGCGAGAGCATCCGGTTCACGTCGCGCAGGCAGTCGCCGGGGCCGCCGGAATGCGCGGCCCGCAGCCTGAGCAGCCCGCGCACCGTGGTCATCAGCATCGCCGCGCCCACGTCGTGCCCGGCCACGTCGCCGACCACGATGCCCAGCCGCTCCCGCCCGCCGCTTTCGATGAAATCGTAGTAGTCGCCGCCGGTCTCGTCGCTGTAGCGGGTGCTCCCGGCCAGATCCAGCCCGACGGCCCGGGGCGGGCGACGCGGCAGGAGCCGCTGCTGCACCTCGCGCGCCATGCGCAGCCCCTCGCGCAGGCGCATCCTGTCGCGCAGGCCCTCGATCATCGCGTTGGTGTGCCCGGCGATGAGCCCGAACTCGTCCTGCGTGACCACCGGGACCAGCGTGTCCAGCTCGCCCCGGCTGACGTGCTCCAGGGCCCCGGTCTGGTTGTCGAACAACAGCCGCAGGTTGCGCGAATAGGACAGCACCAGGTTCACGATGTGCCCCGTGAGCAGACACATCACCGTCAGCAGGTCCAGGACCACCGAGCGGATCAGCATCCGCTCCAGGCCCTCGCCGTGCAGCTCGCCCGCCAGCCAGTGCACGTCGTTGACCAGCATCAGCGCCACGATGAACGTCGCCAGCAGGATCACCAGCACCGTGATCATGAAGAACCGCCGCGTCATGGGCGACAGCCGCACCAGCGGGCGCAGGAAATCCGCCGGGCGGGCCATGGCCTCGCGGATCACCGCCCGCTCGCGCTCCAGGGCCAGGTCCACCCCCGCGAACAGGCCCATGGCCGTGGAGCCCAGAAGGATCTTCAGCCCCGAGCCCCAGGGGAAGCCCAGCACGAAGCGCCCCCAGGCCCCCGAGGCCAGCCCGGCCAGCAGGATCAGCCCCAGCTCCAGACGGAATTGCAGCACCGGCCGCCGCACGGGCGCCGCGGCCTCCACCAGCAGCAGCCCGGCGCGCCGCGCCAGATAGGCCCCGCCCAGCGGCAGCCCCAGCAGCAGGACCAGCCGCCACGGCTCCAGCCCGCTCAGGAACGGACAGACCTTGCCGCCGTAGACGATCATCACCGCCACGGCCAGGACGTAATGCACCCGCGCCCGCAGCGGCGGGGGCCCCTCGTTTCGCGACAGGTTTCCCATGTCTACAACAATAGGCCCGCCGGGGCGCAAAGGCAAGCCACATCCCCGGCACTGCTGGACATTCGCCGGACGAGGGGCTATCTTTTATCTATGTACGGAATCATGCGCGCCCTGCTTCTCGCGCCGCTTCTGGGGCTGCTTTTCGGGCTGCTCCCCACACCGGCCGCCACCGCCGGACAGGGGATGCCCTCGTCCCTGGCGGGCATCACCCTGGGCGCGCCCCTTGGCGACTACACCGCCATCGCCCGCATGGACACCATCATGCGCCGCACCGACGCCAAATTCATCTACGAGGTGATGCTGGACGAGGCCCGCATGCAGGGCGTGCGCCGCGCCTACATCGGCTTCGGGGACTGCACGGGCGAGCCCGCCGTGATCTGGATCAAGATCAAGTTCGCCGACGACTCCATGGACCTCTTCGACGCCCTCATGCGACGCTACGTCCGCGCCTTCGGCGACCCCGACGCCTGGGAAGGCGACGCCTTCCACGTCGAGACCGCCTGGCGCTGGGATTTCCAGGACGCCGACGGCCGCCGCGTGGACCTCCTGCTGACCCACAGCAAGGACCCGCAGACCGAGTCCGGCGTCGTGGTCAAGATGACCCTCGGCTCCCTCTACGAGGCCGAACAACGCTGCTGGAAGTTGTCCCGCCAGGAGGACGACCCCGAACAGGCCCCGCCCGCCGTCATCGGCAACACCCTCGACGACTACGTGCCCCGCTGACCCCGCCATGACCTGCTCCGGCTCCTGGAAACCGCTGGCCTGGAACGGCGTCAGCGTCCGCGTGCCCACCGGCTGGGACCCGGCGGAACTCCAGGCCTTCGCCCTGCGCGCCTCGGGCGACGCCGGGCCGGTGCTGGAACTCAAATGGCGCCGCGTCCAGGGCCGCTTCGACCCGCAGCGCCACCTGGCCAGGCTGGACAAGGAACTGGGCAGCCGAGGCGCCGTGGACCGCTCCCCCAAGGCCCTGCCCCGAGGCTTCGCCGACGCCGCCCAGGCCCTGGCCGGACGCGGGCTGGACGCCCTGCCCTACGCCTGGCAGGCCGAAAACGGCACGCGCGGCGCCGGGGCCCTGCTGCACAACCCGGCCTCCTCCATCGCCGCCCTGGCCCAGTTCGTGTTCCGCGACCCAGCCGACCCAGCCGAGACCGACACCGCCCTGGCCATCCTCGACTCCTACCAGGACCACGGCGCCGACCCCCTCGTGCCCTGGGCCGCCTTCGGCATCCGCGCCCAGGTCCCGCCGCACCTGGAACTGCGCAGCTTCTCCTTCACCCCCGGCCACTTCCGGCTGTCCTTCGCCGGAGGCAAGGGCCCCGAGGCCGCCGAACTCGTCCTCGACCGCCTGGGACCGGCGGACGCCCTGCTCGGCTCCCGCAGCCTGGCCCAATACGCCGACCTGTTCTACGGCACCCTGGGCGCCAGCCCCGGCCTGTTCGACGAAGACCCCGACCGGCCCGACCAGACCTCCGGCGCCCTGGACACCCCGCCCCCGCTCCTGGCCCGCCTGCTGCGCCGCGCCCCGCTGCCCGCCCTGCGCGGACGCATGTGGCGCGCGGGCATCGGCGCCATGCTCCTGGGCGCCTTCATGCGCGCCCGCACACCCCGCGCCCTGGCACCCTTCGACCCCGTCTGCGAGTCCTATGCCCTGGCCAGGACGTAAAAAGCCCACGCCCCCAGGCCCCAGCCGCGAACAGGCCCTGGCCTGCGTCCCCGTGCGCAACCCCGCCGTGCGCGAACTGCCCGCCACGGGCGAGACCCTGCGCCTGCGCTACCCGCTGGCCGTGCGCCCCCTGGCCGCCCGCCTGGCCCGGCTCCTGGGACAGGCCGACCCGCCCACGCCCACCAAGACCATCGAACTCGACGCCCTGGGCGCCTTCACCTGGAAGCGCATCAACGGCGCCGACACCGTCGCCGCCATCGCCGCCGCCATCGCCGACCACTACGGCCTGCACCCCCGCGAAGCCGAACTCGCCACCGCCACCTTCCTGCAAACCCTCGGCAAACGGGGCATCATCGCCCTGCGCGACGACGGCGGCCAGGGCAGACCGGGCGCCTGAGGCCCGTGCGGAATGCCTCCGGCGGCTGGGGCGCCATCTCTGCTCTCCCCAGTCCTTAGCTTGCCCCGACCGAAGGGAGAGGGCGAGCTTAGGAATGGGGA
>CAYUIN010000018.1:0-12355 GCA_964444695.1 uncultured Desulfocurvus sp. | reverse complement strand
GACTCGTCGTCGTGCCGTCGCCCAGCTGACCAGCGTAGTTATATCCCCAGGCCCACAGAGTGCCGTCGGTTTTCAGACCGAGAGAATGGTTGGCTCCAGCCGCAACGGCCGCGAAACCGCTCCCCACCTGCACCGGCGAGTACCGGCTGGTCGTCGTGCCGTCGCCGAGCTGACCAGCGAAGTTACTTCCCCAGGCCCAAAGAGTGCCGTCGGTTTTCAAGGCGAGGGAATGATCCCTTCCAGCCGTGATTGTCGCGAATCCGCTACCTACGTACACCGGCGCGTTCCGATCCGTCGTCGTGCCGTCGCCCAGCTGACCAGTATCGTTAAATCCCCACGCCCAAAGAGTGCCGTCGGTTTTCAAGGCGAGGGAATGGTCGTCACCAGCTGTGATGGCCGCAAACCCGCTTCCGACATACACCGGCGTGTACCGCTCGGACGACGTGCCGTCGCCGAGCTTACCAGTGCCCCACGCCCAGAGCGTTCCGTCGGTTTTCAGGCCAAGGGAATGAGCATCGCCTCCCGCAATGGCCTTGAACCCATTTCCGACCTGTATCGGTGTAGAGCGATCCGTCGTCGTGCCGTCGCCTAGCTGCCCGAAGCTGTTATCCCCCCAGGCCCAGAGCGTTCCGTCGGCCTTCAGACCGAGGGAATGTGCCCCTTGCGCCGCAACGGCCAGGAACCCACTGCCCACCTGTACTGGAGTGGTGATATCCCCGGAGGCACCGATACCGAGTTGACCATATCCGTTATGCCCCCACGCCCAAAGGGTTCCGTCAGCCTTCAGGCCGAGGGAATGCCACCACCCGCCTGCAATGACGTCTCTGCCGCTATCCACCTCCACCACCGCCGCGTCATCATCCAGCAGGAGCAAAGAGATGACCGGGAGGAGAGCGGCCGCCTTGTTGTCGGAAGCCGGCCGGGACGCCGGGTCTTGGGGATCAGTCCCCGCTTCGTATTCCTGCAGATTGGTCGCGTCGTCTCTGTCCGGGTCGGCTGCGGCGTCATCGACGAGCGGGTCCGTCCCGTTGTCGGCTTCCCATTTGTCGTCCATGCCGTCATGGTCGGTGTCGGTCTTCGTCGGATCGGTGGCGAGGGCGTATTCCCGGAGATTGGTCAACCCGTCGTCGTCGCCGTCTCCGTCACCCGTTTCGTCAAGATCGCCGAACTTCGCCATTTCCCATGCATCCGGGAGGGAGTCGTTGTCGGAGTCGGAAGAAAAAGCGACCTGCATGGGGGTGTTGCGAGCCACCGTGGACCTGTCCCCCAGCTGCCCGTCTTCATTGTCGCCCCAGGCCCAAAGGGTTCCGTCCAACTTCAGGCCCATTGAATGGGTATCGGCCGCAATCGCGGCATAGCCGCTCCCCACCTGCACAGGACGCATCCGGGTGATGTTCGTGCCGTCGCCCAGGGCCCCGTCGGCATTATATCCCCACGACCAGAGGGTGTTATCGGCTTTCAGCCCGAGTGAATGCCTTTTCCCGGCGGCGACGGCGAGAAAGCCGCTGCCGATCTGTACGGGGCGGTGCCGCTCCGTGGTCGTGCCGTCTCCCAGCCTGCCGTCTCCATTGAACCCCCAGGCCCAAAGCGTACCGTCGGCCTTGATTGCCAACGAATGGAACAGACCGGCGGCAACGGCCACGTACCCGCCGCCGATCAGCGTGGGGCTGAGCCGGTTGGTCGTCGTGCCGTCCCCCAGCCGCCCATCGCTGTTGGCTCCCCAAGCCCAAAGACTGCCGTCGGTCTTGAGGCCCAGTGTATGGAACCCGCCAACGGAGACAGCCGCGTAGTCGCTGCCCACCAGTACGGAGGTGTATCTGTCGATTGTGGTCCCGACACCCAGCTGTCCCTCGGAATTCCTGCCCCATGCGTAGAGGGTGCCGTCTTTTTTCAGGCCCAGCGTATGGTAGTCGCTGGCGTCCACTGCGGCATACTCGTCCCCGATGTACACCGGGGTCCGTCGATCCGTCGTCGTCCAATCCCCCAGCTGACCGACGTCGTTGATGCCCCAGGCCCAGAGGGTGCCGTCTGAGCGTATACCAAAGGAGGTGGACCAGCCTGCCGCACTGGAAACGAAGTCGTTGCCCACTTTCCAAGGATAATGACGATCGGTCGTCGTGCCGTCCCCAAGCTGGCCGGAGCCGTTCCAGCCCCAGGCCCAGAGCGTCCCGTCAGGAGAAACACCCAAGGAATGGCCCGCACCGGCGGCAATGGCACACGCCCCGCCCGTTTCCAAGATGAGGACGGATGCGGGATCTTGAGGCCTGGTCCCTGCCCAATATTCCTGGAGATTGGTCCTGCCGTCGCCGTCCGGGTCCGCATCGGCATCGTGGACGCGAGGGTCCGTCAAGTTGTCGACTTCCCACTTGTCGTCCATGCCGTCTTCGTCCGTGTCCACCAGGGTCGGATCGGTCTTCCTGGCAAACTCTTCCAGGTTCGTCAGTCCATCCAGGTCGGAATCCACCCCCCCGTACTTGCTCAAATCACCAAAATACTCCACCTCCCAGACATCCGGGAGGGAATCGCCATCCGAATCCAGATCAAGGAAAATCTCTACCGGCTCGCTTTGCGAGACGCCGGAACCATCGCCCAGCTGGCCGTATTCGTCATATCCCCAAGCCCAGAAGGTCCCATCCGTCTTCACGCCGAGGGAATGACGGCTTCCTGCCGCAACGGTCTCGTAGCCGCTCCCGATTTGTGCCGGAGCAGACCGGCTCGTGGTCGATCCGTCCCCAAGCTGGCCCTGGCCGTTATACCCCCAGGACCACAACGTCCCATCGGTCTTGATTCCCAACGAATGATAGTCGCCCGCCTTGATTTCGGCATAGCCCAGGCCGATCGCGACAGGAGTATTTCTGTTGGTCGTTGTTCCATCGCCGACCTGTCCGTCGACATTATCGCCCCAGGCCCAAAGCGCCCCATCGCCCCTGATGGCAAGCGAGTGCCACCCGCCAGCGGCTATGGCCTTGAAATCACTCCCGATGAGAACGGGCGCAAGGCGGTCGGCATTTGAACCATCTCCCACCTGCCCCCACTCGTTATATCCCCAGGCCCAGAGGGTTCCATCCGTCTTGAGAGCCAGGCAGTGGGCATCGCCGGACATGATTTCGGCAAACCCGTCGCCGATTTTCACGGGGCTCACGCGGTCGACAAGCGTCCCATCGCCAAGCTGGCCGTATGCATTGTACCCCCAGGCCCAAAGGGAGCCATCCGCCTTGAGGCCCATGGAATGCCATCCCCCGGCCGCGACGGCCACATACCCGCTGCCGACCTGTACGGGGTCATGCCGGTCCGTCGTCGAGCCATCGCCCAGCTGTCCATGATGATTGCGTCCCCAACTCCAAAGCGTCCCGTCGCTCTTCACGGCCAAAGTGTGAAAAAAGCCGGCGGATACAGTCTGATAGTCAAGGCCGATGGGGGCGGCCCCGGCCCGATTCGTGGTTGTCCCATCTCCCAACTGCCCGTAAGCATTGGAACCCCAAGCCCACAGCCCTCCCTCCGGCATCAAGGCCATGGAATGGGAGCCGCCGCCAGTAATGACGGGAGGTGTGGTCTTTCCCGCGATCGCCCGGACACAAACATTCGCCTGACTGGTGTCGGGGGTCGTCGTCGTCAAATCACTCCAGACGCCGCCGGTTGCGCTGACGAAACTTTGCCCGGCCGAAGCCGTCGCCTTTGAAGACCAGTCCGCCCTGGGATATTCTATGGCAATGGGATCCGTGGCAGCTGATTCGATCTTTACGACCACCGAAAAGCGAGTGCCCGCGGCAAGCAGGACGGGTCTGGTCAGATGCTGGGTGTGGTACCCGGATATGGCGAACAGCGTAGGCGAGGATTGATGGACAAGTTCGCCGAAAGAAGGATTTGTCGGTTCAACATCTCTATATATATACAATGTGACAGTCGTATCGGGATACACGGTAGTGAAAGCGACATCGTTGATTTGATGATCGCCCACAGCAACAAAGATATTCGCCGCCCATTGGACATCGCCGGGGACAGCGACACGGTACTTGCCTATTTTCCCAAGGGGGTCATACAAATAGATAGACGCATCATCGGTCGCAGGCTTGACGGTAAAGGTCCAGCCGCCTTGATTGATGACGTCGATGGAGTCGTATGAAACATAGTAGTAGCCATTGTCGCCCTCATCCTGTCCCCAGGAGTTCTTGACAATCCAGGCACCGTCGTTGGCAGGAGAAGGGTCGAAATTCACGCGGGAATAATTGTCGTTCCAGCCCACCAAGGTGACTGCGTGGTCCGTCGTCGTCGTCTCGAAGTTATAAAACGAATGATCATTGGTAAGATACGCCGTATCCCATTTGACCTTTGTCGCCACGGGACCGTATGTCTTGATGAGGTACTTGATGTTATCGACGACATACTCGTCGGCAGGGGCCTGATAGGCATCGGTCAGCACCATGACATTTGGAGCATCAGCGGCGGGAGCCGTCCCTCCGATGGACCCCATATCCGTGTAGGGTTCCGTCGCTTCAGAAACGATTCCGGTCCCACGGCTGAGTATGGCGATTGCCGTCTCGGCGAATCCACCCTGGTCGTACACTCCGCTGAAAAGACTGTTCCTATCAAAAGAGACAAGCTGCGCATCAATGTCCGTATACGCATAGTAGGCGAGGTGTTTTTCGGAATAATCCGGCGACACGACCCCCTGTTTCAGGGCGGAAGACTCTGCGACGGCCATGGCGGCATGGGCCCAGCACGTTCCGTAGGGGTTCTGGTTTTTTACCGATGTAACAAGCCCCTGGTCGCGCAAGTCAAAATACGACTCCGATGGAACCGGAGTGAACCTTTTGGAAACAGCCTCCGCAGAGGCCATTCCTGGGAGAAGGCAGGCCCAGAACAACAGAAATACAATCCTGAACATCAAAAACCCCAAACTTGATTTATATTTCCTATCTTCTGGGTACGATGCTCGAAGAAGAGCTACAAGCACTCTGCATCACCAATGAAACAGCATTCCAAACACAGCCCAGAGTGGAATCACTTCTTCCGACGATCCAATGCAACGGCCTTCGCAGTTTCTGGAAATCCCAATCGACAGACAGGCAGTATCGGCCCTTACTCCACAAACAGATTCATCGGACTGCCGAGCAGTCTCGATCCGCATGGACATGGCAACGTTTCGCTGTGGAATACGCGGGCAAACCAAGCATCGCAATCAATCTGGATCCATCAGATATCATTTGCATATTATTTTGTATACACTGACCTGTCAGGCCCATTTCGGACCACCGGAACCTGAGAAGGCTGCCCCTCAAAAGCAAGCGACGGCGCCATGACGAGCCACCGCAGTGCTTGTGCAGGCCCCCCGTCGGTCCTTGCTGTTCAGTTGGGGCAAGCAAGCGGCCCTCTCCCTGCTTGTCCCCCCTCTTGAGGGGGGAGACGCGCGCCCGGGACTGGTGGCCGGCGACCGGGGAACGAAACCAGCCCAGCCGATTCCCTACTGCCCAGTGTTGCCGACGGCTTGCCGAACACGAAAAAGCCCTCACGACGTCATCCGTAAGGGCTTGATTTCTCGGGAACCAGCGCGAAGATGTGAACTCCGGGCCTGCTGATTACGATTCACCATATATCGCCTTCGCAGGGCGCCGCCAGGCGCCACAATCCTGCAGTGATCAACAACAAGATATCATTGAATCATAAACACACATTATCGCAAGGCACAGCCAAGCAACATACTTAATCAATCGATCAATCACGGACACACCAAAACCAAGAGAAATACCACAATACGTACCGGGTTACTTTTCGAATACGCCTACAGCCACCCCAACGGGGCCCATCCACCACGTCTACAATGTGATTGATTGCATGGCACTACTTCGATATGATTGCCCGGACAAATATATAACTTCCTGTATGTTAGTAGATTAATGCAAATGCACAAAGCTTGTACCGTCCTCATCCTGGACGACGAACCACTCCTCAGGGCGAGCCTTGTCGATCTGTTCATCGACATTGGTTGTAAAGCGCGTGCCTTCGGTACCGCGGGCGAGGCCCTGAGCTCCCTGAAAGCCACGCCGTACGACCTGGCAGTCGTCGACATGCGTCTGCCCGACATGGACGGCGAGGCCTTCATCCATCACGCGTATGCGATTCAGCCGAGCCTCCGCTTCGTCGTGCATACCGGCTCCCTGGAGTGCCAAGGCATTCGCGACCTCGGCCCCGACGGACCGCGCATCGAAGCCGTGCTGCACAAGCCGCTCATGGAAATGCAGCCCCTGATCGACATCATCAACAATCTCCCCGGCAAGGCATGATGGATTCCGTTCCAGAGAAGACGAGCGTCCTGCTCGTGGAAGACGAGCAGATGCTGCGCCTGACCCTCGGCGACCACCTCCGGGACCGGGGGATAGACGTCCTGGAAGCCGGGGACGGCGAGACGGGCATCCGGCTCTACCGGGAACACAAGCCGTCCCTCATCACGCTCGACCTGCGCATGGCGCCCGTGGACGGCCATGCCGTGCTCGCCGCCATCCGCGAGACCGACTGGGAAACGCCGGTGATCATCCTCACCGGGCACGGCCAGTTCGACGACGTGGTCAAGGCCCTGCGAAACGGGGCCAGCGACTACCTGCTCAAGCCGCTTTCGGACATGGCGATCTTCGATCTCGCCATGAAGCGGGCCCTGGAGCGCAGGAACCTGCGGCGGGAAAACGCCCTCCTCTCCAAGGCGTTCCTGGCCAAGGACCTCCAGAACCCCGATCATTTTTCCGACTTTTTGACCCGCCACCCCAGGATGATGGACATCTTCCGCTACTGCGAGGCCATCGCCCGCACGGGCGAGCCCATCCTCATCACCGGCGAGACCGGCGTGGGCAAGGAACTGCTCGCCCGCGCCCTGCACCGCAGTAGCGGCCGCCCAGGGGCGTTCATCGCCGTGAACATCGCTGGGCTGGACGACCAGGCGTTTTCGGACACGCTGTTCGGACATTCCAAAGGGGCCTTCACCGGAGCGGACAGGCCCAGGGAAGGCCTGATCTCCCAGGCCCGCCAGGGCAGCCTGTTCCTGGACGAGATCGGCGACCTCGACCCCGCGGCGCAGATCCGTCTCCTGCGGGTCCTGCAGGAAAAGGAATTCCATCCGCTGGGCTCCGACGCCTCCAGGCCGTTCAGCGCGGGCATCATCGCCGCGACCAACAAGCCCCTTGAGGAACTCCGTGACGACAGCCTCTTCCGGGCCGATTTCTTCTATCGCCTGGCGACGCATACGGTACACCTGCCCCCCCTGCGCGAACGGCGGGAGGACATCCTGCCCCTGTTCAGGCACTTCCTCGCACAGGCCGCAGAGGCCTGCGGCCAGGAGCCGCCCGAACTCGACGCCGGACTGGCCGGGGCCATGCAGGCCTACGCCTTCCCCGGCAATGCCCGCCAATTGCGGGCCATGGCCTTCGACGCGCTGACCCGCAACACGAGCGGGACGCTCGGCCCGGAGGCCTTCCCCGACCTCGAGGGCGCCGCCGGAAGCGGCCAGGCCCCGCCGATCCCGACCCCGGAGTTGTTTGCCCAGGCGAACCCGCTCCCCACCATCCGCACCGCCACCGAAGCCCTCGTCGACGAGGCCCTCAGGCGCAGCCAGGGCGTCCAGAAAAAGGCGGCGGCCCTACTGGGCATCACCCCCCAATCCCTTTCGGAGCGCATCAAGCGCCGCAAATCCTAGCGTCGCCCCGCGCCCCGATCAGGATACCCTGACGGGCTTCCAGCCACTCCCCGCGTCCCTCCTCCCTCTGCGCTGCGGCCAGGCCGCCCCAGGCTCGTGGCCTCAGCACGGCACCGGGCCAAAGCGACCAAGCCGCACCGTTTCCTCCATGCGGACCAGGCCGCGTCGCGCACCAGGCGACACGCATCAGGAAATCCTGATTCCTCTCTCAACTGACGGCACACGTTCAACACGCTGAATTTAAATATTTTTTCAATCATCAATCAAAAACACGTCCATCAGGAAAACCTGATGGGCCGCAGCCACCCGACTCCATCCGAAATCACAACATACTGTTTTAATTAGATATCATGAGTGAAATAATTGCGGCACACATGTTGTACTCCCCCCCGCGAAACCACGCATTCCGAGGAAGGGGAGACCATGGCCAGCATTCTGTATATCGACGACGAGAGGCTGACGACGATCACCACCGAAGATTACCTGCGTGATTGTGGTCATGACGTGGTGACCGCACACGATCCCTGCGAAGGGCTCAAGCTCTTCGCGAAACGACGACCCGACCTGGTCGTATCCGAATTCCAGCTCGCCTGCGGAAGCAACGAGAGCATGCTCAGGAAGATCCGCGAGAAGTCGCCCGGCACGCCCGTGGTCATCGTCTCGCAGGCCTCCAACATCCAGGACGTCAAGCACACCATGAACTCCGCCACCTGGGATTTCGTGGGCAAGCCGCTGCTGAATATGGAAATCCTCAGCCTCAGCCTGGAAAACGCCCTGGAACGGGCCCGGCTGGCGCGCGAAAACACCCTGCAACGCCACGAACTGGCCCGCCGCAACCAGAAGCTGGTGACCTCGGCCGTGGAGCACGAAAAGGCCCTCGGCGAGATCATCGAACGCCTGGAAACCGCCCTGGGCAACACCATCAAGTCCCTGGCCACCGCCGTCCGCCAGAAGGACCCCTACACGGCCGGACACAGCGAAAGCGTCGCCTTCATCGCCGATCTCCTGGCCAGGGACATGCAGATGGACCAGAAACGGCGCGACGTCCTGTCCGCCGCCTCCCTGCTGCACGACATCGGCAAGATCGGGGTCTCCGGGAAAATACTCAACAAGATAGGCCCATTGACCGCCGAAGAGCGCACCGTCATCCAGAAACACGTGGAAAACGGCTACCGCATCCTTTCGGACATTCCCTTCGAGGGCAACGTCGCTGAAATCGTGCGCCAGCACCATGAATGCTTCGACGGTTCGGGCTACCCCCGTCAACTCGCCGGGGAGGACATCCTGCTGGAGGCCCGTATCCTCGCCGTGGCGGACGTCTACGACGCCATGACCTCGGACCGTCCCTACCGCAGGCGGCTGCGGCCGGTCGACGCCCTGGGGCACATCAAGCGGGACATGCACGCCCATTTCTGCCCCCAGTGCGTCCAGTCCCTCGTGCGCATCCACAAGCAGGGTCTGCTCCGGGAGGCGCCATGACCCCGAGCCGCAACAGCGGACGGATGCGCGAAGCGGACTGCGGCGCCGGTCTCTCCCGTTCCCGGGAACCGGGACCGGGCGATCCGCGACACATTCTCGACGACCACTCCGGGAGGAGAACCTGATGAACCCACATCGTTCCAAGGACGGGGCCGGCGTCCTGCAACTCGTGACCTTCTTTCTCGATGGCCAGGAATATGGCGTGAACATCCTGGACGTACAGGAAATCATCCGCCGCACGGAGGTCACCAGGCTGCCCAACGCGCCCGCCGCCATCGTCGGCATCCTGAACCTGCGGGGCATGGTCGTGCCCATCGTCGACCTGCGCCTGCGGTTCGGCATGAGTGCGACCCAGGCCGCGGAAAAGACCCGAATCATCGTCCTGGCCCTGGGCGGCTCCGTGTTCGGCATCCTGGTGGACGGGGTCAGCGAGGTGCTGAGCATCGAGCAGGCCAGGATCGAAAGCGCGCCCACGGTTTCGACGCAGGGGCACGGGCAGTGCGTCTGCGGGGTCGGCAAGCTTCGGGACCGGATGATCCTGCTGCTGGACACATCCCAGATGGCGGACAACGAACTTCTAACGTCCATCGCATCCGGGTGCGAGGAGGGGAACCATGTCTAGAAACAAGAAGCATTTCAACAGCCTCAGCCTGCGCCTGTTGCTGATCATCATCGCGCTTCTCGCGGCGTCCTTCGCCGCGGTCGTCGTCTTCGTCAGCCGGGTCAGCCACGACAACGCCTACAAGGACAAGCAGGAATACGCCACGGCCATAGCCCACGGCACCGTGCTCTCGTTGACGGATTTCATCAACGAGCACGGCAACATCGCCAAGCTGCTGTGCAAGCAGCGCGTGGTGGTCCAGGCCCTGGAGGCGGGCGACGAGGGCCAGGCGGCCCAGGCCAGGTTGCGCAGCTACCTGGACAACTACGAGGACATCGCCTCCATCTATGCCTTCGACCGCCGGGGCGTGGTCGTGGCGGGCCTGACCGCCGACGGCGAGGACGAACGCGGGCGGGACAAGTCCAGGCACACCTCCGTGGCCCAGGTCCTGGAAGGCCGGGGCCTGGTCATCGACCCCGTCGTGGCCCAGAGAAACGGCAGTCAGATCGTCTACCGCATCGCCCACCCCGTCCTGGACGCCGACGGCGCCCTGCTCGGCGGCATCCAGCTCTCCGTGGACATCGACTCGTTCAACGCCAGCTTCATCGACCCCGTCAGCGTGGGCCGGACCGGCTATCCCTTCATCCTGGATTCCAAGCACAGGATCATTTCCCATCCCAAGGACAAGTCCCTGCTGCTCCAGGACAAGAGCGACCTGCCCTTCATCCGGGAGATGGTCGCCACCAAGAAGGGCAGCCTCCGCTACGAATATGCCGGGCAGGACAAGATGCTGAGCTATGAATCCGAACCCCAGACGGGCTGGATCGTGGCCGTCAACGCCACGGAACAGGAGATGCTCGAGGGGGCCGTGCATATGCGCAACATCATCATCGCCACCGCGGCCGCCATCTGCCTCGCCCTGTGCCTCGTGGTCGGCTTCACGCTGCGCAGGATGGTCGTCCGCCCGGTGCTCGCCGTCCAGCGCTTTGCCGCCGAAACGGCCTCGGGCGACTACGCCGCCGTGCTCGAAGGCCGGTTCTCCTGCGAACTGGCGGACCTCGCTTCGAACATCCAGACCATGCGCGACAAGATCAAGACCGAGCTCAGCTTCGCCAAGGGCGTGCTGCACGGGTTGACCATGCCCTGCTCCGTGGTCACGCCGGACAACACGATGCGCTTCATCAACCAGCACATGATGCAGGCCATCGGCAGGAAGGGCCGCCCCGAGGACCATCTCGGGCAGACTTCGGGCGCGTTCTTCTACGGCGACGAAGGACACGAGACCATCTCCGTGCTGGCGCTGCGCAGCGGGAACCGCGAGCGGTCCGAAAGCGAATACCGGACCTTCGACGGTCGGCATACGATCTTCGACGTGACCGCCGTACCCATCCGCGACATGGACGGGCACTCCCTGGGCGTGCTGTCCACCTGGTTCGAGCTCACGGAAATCCGCACCCAGCAACGCCAAATCGAGGAGCAGAACGTCAAGATCAGCGAAGCGGCCGCCAGCGCCAACAAGGTCTCCGACCGCCTGGCGGCAGCCGCCACCGAACTGGCCTCGCAGATCGAGGAATCCAGCCGGGGCAGCGAACTCCAGAGCGAACGCATCACGGAGACCGCCACCGCCGTTGAACAGATGAACGCCTCCATCCTCGAGGTCGCCCGGCACGCCGGCAACGCGGCGGGCAACGCCGACAACGCCAAGACCAAGGCGGAATCCGGGGCGAACGTCGTCGGCGACGCCGTGAGGGCCATCGAGACCATCCGCGCCCGGGTCGTGGAAATGGCCGCCAGCCTCGACACCCTGGGCCAGCAGGCCGAGGGCATCGGCAACGTCATCGGCATCATCTCCGACATCGCGGACCAGACCAACCTGCTGGCGCTCAACGCCGCCATCGAGGCGGCCCGGGCCGGAGACGCCGGGCGCGGGTTCGCCGTCGTCGCGGACGAGGTCCGCAAGCTCGCGGAAAAGACCATGGCCGCCACCAAGGAGGTGGACCAGGCCATCACCTCCATCCAGGCCGGAACGCGCAAGAGCATCGAATACGTCGAGCTGGCCGAACAGGACGTGCGGTCCAGCGTGGAGATGGCCGGCCGGGCGGGCGACGCCCTCAGGGAGATCGTCGAGGTCTCGGTGGACACCGCGGACATGGTGCGCAACATCGCCACCGCCGCCGAGGAACAATCGGCGGCCTCCGAGCAGATCACCCATTCCACAGGAGAGATCAGCAGCATCGCGGGAGAGACGGCCGCCGCCATGGGCGAGTCCGCCCAGGCCGTGTCCGATCTGGCGATGATGGCCGAGGAACTCAAGGCGATCATCGAGGACATGAGCAACTAGCCCCGGCGCTGCGACCGGGAGACGACGAGGCCCCCCGCGCCGTGGCGCGGGGGGCCTTTTTTCCGGCTGCCGGGCGGCTATTCGGCCGGGCCCGCCAGGGGGAGGCGGACGGTGAAGCGGGTCCCCCGCCCGGGCTCGGACTCCACGCCCATCGTCCCCCCGTGGGTGTTGACGACGATGAAGTACGACACGGACAGGCCGAGCCCCGTGCCCTCCCCGACGGGCTTGGTCGTGTAGAACGGCTCGAAGACCT
>CAYUIN010000017.1:4779-12429 GCA_964444695.1 uncultured Desulfocurvus sp. | reverse complement strand
CAGGAAGAACAGCACCAGGGGCAGCTCGAAGGCGATGCCGAAGGCGAACAGCAGCTTCAGGCCCATGGACAGCGATTCCTTGACCGAGGGCAGCATGGTCATGAATTCGTTGTCGAAACTGGAAAAGAACTCGTAGGCGATGGGCGTGACCTTGTAGTAGCTGAAGGCCGCGCCGCCCACGAACAGCACCGCCGAGGCCAGGGCCAGCGGCACGATGTAGCGCTTCTCTTCCTTGTACAGGCCCGGGGCGATGAAGGCCCACATCTGGTAGAAGGAATAGGGGCTGGTGGCGAACACGCCCGCCACGGCGGCGAGTTTCAGGTAGGTGATGAACCCCTCGGCCGGGCTGGTGTAGATCAGGTGCCCGCCGGAGACGTAGGGGATCAGCGGGTCGATGACGAAGCGGTACAGGTGTTCGGCGAAGGCGTAGCAGGCGCAGGCGCCCACGATCACGGCGATGGCCACGCGGGTCAGGCGCACGCGCAGCTCTTCCAGGTGGCCGAGCAGGCCCATCTCCTGAAGCTCCTCGTCGTCGCCGCCCTCGCCGTCCTCGGCGTCCTTGGCCTCGGCGTCGTCGCCGCCCCCGCCGTCGCCGGAACCGCCGGCGGCGGCGAAGGCCTCGGACACGGCCTTGGCGTCGGCCTCGGCGTCGGCCTCGGCGTCGTCATCGGACCGGGCTTCGGTCGCGGCGGCCGTTTCGGGCTGGGCGTCGGCCTCGGCGTCGGCCTCCTGGGTCGCGTCGGATTCCCCGTCGCCGTCGCCGGGCAGCGGCGCGGCGGGCGGGGCCTCGTCCACGTAATCGTTCAGGCCGTCGTCCTCGGAGGCGGCGGCCTCATCCTCGGGCTCGGACGCGGCGGCGGCGACTTCGGTGCCGGGCGCGGGCGCGGCGGTCTCTTCGGGCTGCGTGTCGGGAGCCTCGGAGCCGTGTTCCAGTTCCGCTGGGGTCTTTTCCTCGGTCATGCAGCTCGTCCTAGGCGCCCTTGGCGGGCTGTGCGGGGGTTTCGGCGGCGGGTTCGGGCTCGGCGGCGGTCACGACCTTGGCCGTGTCCTCGGCGGCCGGGGCCTTGGGCTTGGCCTCCTCGGGCAGCAGTTCGCTCTTGGCCTTCTGGACCTTTTCCTTGCGCTCGACGCGGTCCACTTCGGCGTTGATGGTCCGCTGGACGTCGTTGGTCATGCGCTTGAACTCGCCGAAGGTCTTGCCCAGGGTACGGGCCATCTGCGGCAGGCGCTTGGGGCCGACCACCAAAAGGGCCACGACCAGAATCATCAGGATTTCGAGAGAGCCGATGGAACCGAACATGAGGCAACCCTTCGCGTAACAGGTGGGGGCTGGAGCCCTGGGCCCGGGGGCCCGGGAAAATCCGGGACGCGGCGAGCCCTGCGCCGCGCCCCGGGACGGATCGTTATTCCCACTCGATGGTGCCCGGAGGCTTCGACGAGATGTCGAAGACCACCCGGTTCACACCCTTGACCTCGTTGATGATGCGGTTGGACATCCGCGCCAGGACCTCGGAAGGCAGGCGCGTCCAGTCGGCGGTCATGGCGTCCACGCTGTCCACCACGCGCAGGGCGACGACGTGCTCATAGGTGCGCTCGTCTCCCATAACCCCAACGGTTTTCAGAGGCAAGAGCACGGCGAAGCCCTGCCAGACCTTGCGGTACCAGTCGGCCGCGTGCAGCTCGTTCTGCACGATCTTGTCCGCGCGGCGCAGGATTTCCAGGCGCTCGCGGGTGATGGCGCCGATGATCCGGATGGCCAGGCCCGGGCCCGGGAACGGGTGCCGCCAGATGATGGAATCCGGCAGGCCCAGCTCCACGGCCACGCGCCGCACCTCGTCCTTGAACAGCTCGCGCAGGGGCTCCACCAGGGCCATGTTCATCCGCTCCGGCAGGCCGCCCACGTTGTGGTGGCTCTTGATGACCACGCTGGGGCCGCCCTTGAAGGAGATGGATTCGATGACGTCCGGGTACAGGGTGCCCTGGGCCAGGTACTTCACGTTGGGGATCTTGGCGGCCTCGCGCTCGAAGATCTCGATGAAGGTGTGCCCGATGATCTTGCGCTTCTTCTCGGGGTCCTCCACGCCGTCGAGCTTGTCCAGGAACTCGTCCTGGGCCTGGACCCAGACCAGGTTCAGGTCGAAGTGCTCCTTGAGGTAGCCCACGACCTCCTCGCCCTCGTTCATGCGGAGCAGGCCGTTGTCCACGAAGATGCAGGTCAGGCGCTTGCCGATGGCCTTGTGCAGCAACAGCGCCACCACGGTGGAGTCGATGCCGCCGGACAGGCCGCAGACCACGTGTTCGTCCTCGGCGATCTTGGCCTGCATCTCGGCCACGGTGGACTCCACGAAGGAGCTCATGGTCCAGCCCGGGGTCAGCCCAGCGACCTTGAACAGGAAGTTGGACAGGATCAGGCTGCCGTCGTCGGTGTGCGCCACCTCGGGGTGGAACTGCAGGCAGTAGATGCCGCGCGCCGGGTCGGCCATGGCCGCCACGGGGACGTTGGGCGTCCCGGCCAGGACGGAGAAGCCCGGGGGCACGGTGTCCACGTGGTCGCCGTGGGACATCCAGACGTTGTGGGCCTGTTTGGTGGCCAGGCCGTCCCACAGGGGGCAGGCGCCGGGGTCGGCGATGGACAGCTCGGCGCGGCCGTACTCGCGGTCCGTGCTGGCGGTCACCTTGCCGCCCAGGCGGTGGGCGAGCAGTTGCATGCCGTAGCAGATGCCCAGCACGGGCAGGCCGAGCTCGAGCACGCCTTCCTGCAGGTCCGGCGATTCGGCGCCCAGCACGCTGGCCGGGCCGCCGGAGAGGATGATGGCCTGCGGGCCGCGTTCCTTGATTTCCTCGATGGAGGCCTCGCAGGTCAGGATCTCCGAATACACGCCCGCCTCGCGCACGCGGCGCGCGATGAGCTGCGTGTACTGCGAACCGTAGTCGAGGATGACGACCTTGTCGGGATGCTTGGTGGTCATGGGCCGCACTCCCTGGTTAGTAGGAATCCACCCGGTAGTTCGGGGCTTCCTTGGTGATGATGACGTCGTGGACGTGGCTTTCGCGCAGTCCGGCGGTGGAAATCTGCGTGAAGCGGGCCTTCTCGCCCAGCTCGGCGATGGTGCCGCAGCCGGTGTAGCCCATGCCCGAGCGCAGGCCGCCCAGCAGCTGGTACACGGTATCCGTGACCGGTCCCTTGTAGGGCACGCGGCCGACGATGCCCTCGGGCACCAGCTTCTTGGACTCGGCGGACAGGCGGCGCGGGGCGCACTCCATCTCCTGCTTGTCCTCCGCGGCCTGCTTCTCCTGGAAGTAGCGGTCCGAGCTGCCCTCGCGCATGGCGTCGATGGAGCCCATGCCCCGGTAGATCTTGTAGGTCCGGCCCTGGTAGAGGATGGTCTCGCCCGGGCTCTCGTCGGTGCCCGCGAGCATGGAGCCCATCATCACCGAATCCGCCCCGCTGGCCAGGGCCTTGACGATGTCGCCGGAGAACTTGATGCCGCCGTCGGCGATGAGGCAGCGTCCGGCCTCCTTGCAGGCCCTGCCGGCCTCCATGATGGCCGTGATCTGCGGCACGCCCACTCCGGCCACCACGCGGGTGGTGCAGATGGAGCCCGGGCCGATGCCGACCTTGACCGCGTCCGCCCCGGCCTCGATGAGCGCCTTGGCGCCCTCATAGGTGGCGACGTTGCCCGCCACCAGCTGGCAGCCGGGGAAGGCGGCCTTCACGGCGGCCACGGAGCGCAGGATGTTCGCCGAGTGGCCGTGGGCCGAATCCAGGACCAGGAAGTCCGCCCCGGCGGAGAGCAGCGCCTCGGCGCGCTCGTCGCGGTCGCCGCCGACGCCGATGGCCGCGCCAACGCGCAGCCGCCCCAGGTCGTCCTTGCAGGCCAGCGGGTATTTGCGGATCTTCTCGATGTCCTTGATGGTGATCAGGCCTTTGAGCTTGTTGTCGTCGTCCACCACCAGCAGCTTTTCGATGCGGTTCTCGTGCAGGTGGGCCTTGGCCTGTTCCAGGGTCGTCCCCTGGGGCACGGTCACCAGCCGGTCGGCGGTCATCACGTCGCGCACCAGGATGTCCAGGTCGGACACGAAGCGCACGTCGCGGTTGGTGAGGATGCCCACCAGATGCCCCTGCTTGACCACCGGCAGGCCGGAGATCTTGTACTCGGACATCACGCCCAGGGCCTGGCCCACGGTGATGTCCGGGGGAATGGTCACCGGGTCGATGATCATCCCGCTCTCGGACTTCTTGACCTTCTCCACCTCGATGCGCTGGCGCGCGATGGACAGGTTCTTGTGGACGACGCCCGCGCCGCCCTGGCGGGCCATGGCGATGGCCATCTCGGATTCGGTGACCGTGTCCATGGCCGCGCTGATCAGCGGTATGTTCAGCGCCAGCCCGGGGGTCAGCCTGGTGCTCACGTCCACCTCGTCGGGCAGCACTTCCGAATAGGCCGGAAGCAGCAGCACGTCGTCGAAGGTCAGTCCCTGGCGCACGATCTTGTCCATTGCGGTCTTCTCCATCCGGCGCCGGGCGCCGGGATTTGCGGTTCGGGCCGTCCCCTAGTCCTCGCCCAGGTACGCCTTGCGGACCTTGGGATCGGACAGCAGGCTCTGGGACGAGCCCTCCATGATGACTTCTCCGGTGGCCAGGACGTAGCCCCTGTGGGCCACGGTCAGCGCCATCTGCGCGTTCTGTTCCACCAAAAGGATGGTCGTTCCGGTGTCGTTGATCTTCTGGATGACCCGGAAGATGTTCTCCACCACGATGGGCGCCAGGCCCAGCGAGGGCTCGTCGAGGAGCAGCAGCTTGGGCCGGGCCATGAGCGCGCGGCCGATGGCCAGCATCTGCTGCTCGCCGCCGGAGAGCGTGCCCCCGGCCTGCTTGTGCCGCTCGCGCAGGATGGGGAACAGGTCGAAGATCATCGTCTCGTCCTGCTTCAACCCGTCCTTGTCCCTGCGCAGGTAGCCGCCCATGCGCAGGTTCTCGCGCACGGTCAGCCCCGGGAAGATCATCCGGCCCTCGGGCACCTGGGTCAGGCCCATGGCCACGATCTTGTCCGAGCTCAGGCGGGTGATGTCCTGGCCCAGGAAGCGGATGCTGCCCTCGCGGGGCTGGGTCACGCCGCTCACGCTCATCAGCGTCGTGGACTTGCCCGCGCCGTTGGCCCCGATGAGCGTGACGATCTCGCCTTCCTCGATCACCAGGCTGACGCCCTTCAGGGCATGGATGCTGCCGTAGTAGGTGTGGATGGTATCAACTTTAAGCATGGGCCGCACCCCGTCCGAGATAGGCTTCGATGACCCGGTCGTCGCCCCGGACCTCGTCCGGGGTGCCGTCGGCGATCTTCACGCCGTGGTCCAGGACCACGAGGCGGTCGCAGATGTGCATGACCAGCTTCATGTCGTGCTCGATGAGCACCACGGTGATGTCCTCGGCCAGGATGTTGTGGATCAGGTCCACGAGCATCCTGGTCTCCTGGGGGTTCATGCCCGCGGCGGGCTCGTCCAGCATGATCAGCTTGGGCCCGGTGGCCAGGGCGCGGGCGATCTCCAGGCGGCGCTGGTTGCCGTAGGACAGGCAGTTGGCCTGGTCCAGGGCGTGCTTTTCCAGGCCCACGAAGCCCAGCCAGCGCATGGCGCGCTCGATGATCGCGGCTTCCTCGGTCTTCTGCGAGCGGGTGCGGAACACCGCGCCGAAGAAGTTCGCCTTGCTGCGGCAGTGGCAGCCGATGCGCACGTTGTCCAGCACGGTCAGCTCCTGGAACAGGCGGATGTTCTGGAACGTCCGCGCGATGCCCAGGCTGGTGACCTTCTCGGGCTTGAAGCCGTTGGTGGCGCGGGGCCCGTCCCCGGCGGGGTCGAACAGGACCTTGCCCTCGGTGGGCGCGTACACGCCCGCGATGCAGTTGAACATGGTCGTCTTGCCCGCGCCGTTGGGGCCGATGAGCCCCATGATCTCGCCGCGACGGACCTCGTAGTCCACGTCGTTGAGGGCCAAAAGGCCCCCGAAGCGCTTGGTGACGCCCTCGATCTTAAGAATGGGATTCACGGGGCCCTCCCTTCAGCTCGCAGATGCGCTTTTCCAGGGCCACGAGCAGCGGATTGCTCTTGGCGCTGGTGGCGATGTTCGGGAAGAAACCCGCGGGCTTGAAGCGCATGATCAGGACCATGATCAGCCCGTAGAACAGGAAGCGGACCTCCGGCGGGAACCCGGCCACGGCCAGCACCTCGCGCAGGACCTCGCCCATGGAGACCATGATCACCGCGCCGATGAGCGCGCCGTGGATGTTGCCCAGCCCGCCCAGAACGACCATGCACAGCACCAGGAAGGACTCCCAGAACTTGAACATGTCCGGCGAGAGGAACAGCTGCCAGCGGGCGAAGAACGCGCCGCCGAAGGCGCCGATGCCCGCCGAGATGGCGAAGGCGATGACCTTGTAGGTCAGGATGTCCACGCCGCAGCTGGCGGCGGCCAGCGGGTCCTCGCGGATGGCGAACCAGGCCCGGCCCAGGCGCGAGTCCTCCACGCGGCGCAAAACGAAGTACACGAACAGCACCATGGCCAGGGCCAGGTAGAAGTACGGCACCTCGCCCAGGAACTCCCAGAACCAGTCGGGATTCAGGAACTCCAGGTTGAGGTTCACCGGGTCGATGCCCGGCAGGCCCAGCGGGCCGCGCGTCAGCCAGATCTCGTTGGTCAAAAACAGGACCACCAGCTCCGAGAAGCCGAAGGTCACGATGGCGAAGTAGTCGCCGGTGAGCCGCAGCGTCGGCGCGCCGAGCAGCACGCCCCACAGGGCGCCGTTCAGCGCCGCCAGGGGCACGATGAGCCAGAAGCTCATGCCGTAGTGCACGGTGAGCAGCCCGGCGGTGTAGGCCCCGATGCCGTAGAAGCCGACGTAGCCGAGGTCCAGCAGGCCGCAGAACCCGGGCACGATGTTCAGGCCCATGGCCAGGATCATGTAGATCATGACCAATATCATGACGTGCAGCAGGTACTCGTTGGCGAAGGGCATCATCGGGTAGGCCAGCAGCCCTGCGGCCAGCACGATGAGGACGGACTTGAATTTGCTCATGGCCGCCTCCTATGCCTTGTCGATGACGGCCCTGCCCAGCAGGCCCGAGGGTCGGAAGATGATCACGGCGATCATGACCGCGTAGGCCACGCCGTCGCGGTACAGGCTGGAGACGTAGCCCGCGCCCAGCGCCTCGGCCACGCCGAGCACGATGCCCCCCAGCATCGCGCCGGGAACGGAGCCGATGCCGCCCAGCACGGCCGCGGCGAAGGCCTTGACGCCCGCCACGTAGCCCATGGTCGGGTACAGGGAGTTGTAATAGACGCTGACCAGGATGCCGGCCACGGCGCCCATGGACGAGCCCAGGGCGAAGGTGAAGCCGATGACGAAGTTGACGTTGATGCCCATCAGCGCGGCGGCGGTCTTGTTCTGCGCCAGGGCGCGCATGGCCGTGCCGATGCGGGTCCGGGTGATGATCAGCATCAGCCCGAGCATCATGGTCGTGGTCACGGCGAAGATGAAGACCTGCAGCCAGGTGAGGTACACGCCGGAGAAGGTCACGGCGGTCTCGTTGAGATAGGCGGGCACGGCGGACTGCACGAAGGGCAGCGGACGCGAGCCCCAGATGACCATGGCCAGG
>CAYUIN010000017.1:0-4769 GCA_964444695.1 uncultured Desulfocurvus sp. | reverse complement strand
ATGCCGATGGCGGTGATCAGCGCCGCCAGGCGCGGCGCCTTGCGCAGCGGGCGGTAGGCCACGACGTCCAGCAGCATCCCGAGCAGCGCGCAGCAGACCATGGCGGCCAGGATCGCGGCGTAGAAGGGCATGCCCAGCGCGGTGATGAAGGTCACGCAGAAGAACGCGCCGAGCATGTAGACTTCGCCGTGGGCGAAGTTGATCAGCTCGATGACGCCGTAGACCATGGTGTAGCCCACGGCGATCAGCGCGTAGATCACGCCCAGCGTCAGGCCGTTGACGAGTTGCGGTAGCAGTTGGTCGAGCAAGGGTCACTCCCCGGTGGGCCTGGCCGGGCCGCGGATCGGGAGGTGCGGCGTCGGTCGGCAGAGGTTGGGTTGACGTTTTGAAAATGAAGAAACAGGCTGGAACCTCGCCCAGCCTGTTTCCTCGTCACTTTCTCTGGATGCGCGGCTACTTGAGCTGCTTGGCAGCAATCATGTTGCCGTCCTTGACCACCTTCACGAAGGCGGGCTTCTGGGCGTCGCCGTGCTCGTCGAAGTAGGTCAGGCCGGACACGCCGGTGTATCCCTTCTCAGGCGTATTCATGCCGGCCATGTAATCGCGGATCTTTTCGCGGTCGGCGCCGGCCTTTTCGATGGCCTGAAGCAGGATGCCTGCGGCGTCATAAGCGTTGGCGCTCATGTAGTCAACATCGCGGTTGTACTTGGCCTTGAAATCGGCCAGGAACTTCTGGGCCTCGGGACCGGCCTCGGAGGCCAGGAACGGGGTCGTGATGTAGGTGCCCTCGGCGGCGTCGCCGGCGAGCTTGATGTAGTCCATGTTGTCGAAGCCGTCGGCGCCGAACTTCAGGACGTCCATGCCGATCTTCTTGGCCTGGGAGGCGATCAGGGCGCCTTCGTTGTAGTAGCCGGACAGGAACAGGCCGTCGGGGCCCAGGCCCTTGAGCTTGGTCAGCTGCGGGGTGAAGTCCGGGGTGCCCTTGACGTAGGCTTCCTCGCCCACGACGTCCAGGCCGAGGTTCTTGGCCTCGCCCACGAAGGCGTCCTTGAGGCCGATGCCGTAGTCGTTGTTCTCATAGAACACGGCGACCTTCTTCACGCCCAGGACTTCCTTGGCGTAGCGGGCCAGGAACTTGCCCTGGAAATCGTCGCGGTACACGTCGCGGAACGACCACACGCGGCCCTTGCGGTCCTTGTTCTGGTCGGAGATGGCGACGTTGGTGGCGGTGGGGGAGATGGTGGCGATGCCGTTGCGCACGTAGGTGGGCAGGGCGGCCAGGTGGGCCGAGGAGCACAGGTGGCCGACGATACCGACGATTTCCTTGTCGCGGGCGATCTTGGTGGCCACGGTGTTGGCCTCCTTGGGATCGCACAGCTCGTCCATCCAGACGACCTCGACCTGGGCGCCGTTGACGCCACCGGCGGCGTTCACTTCTTCGACCTTCATGGTCACGCCGGCCTTGACGTTGTCGCCGTAGGCGGCGGCAGGGCCCGAGAAGGGCGAGGCGCAGGCGATTTTGAGAGTGTCAGCGAAGGCGGGAGCGCTCACCAGAGCGATCACGCAGGCCAGCAGGACAGCTTTGCACCATCCGAATCTCATGGGGTTCCTCCACGGAAATGGTTAGCGGGCGGGCGGATGCCGACGCCCAAGTCTTGCACCGGCCCGGGGGCGCGTGGTTGCGGGAGGTCGCGCCAGCGGGGGGTCTTGCAATCGCAAGCTTGGAAAATGCCACGACGCGCCTGGGCTGTCAAACCGTTTATCGATGCCCGGCGGCGGAAATGCGGTGCGTTTCCGGGCCTTTCGCGAAGGAGCCCGGCGCGGGGAGCGACGAAAAAAAGCGGCGCGGCGCGCTCCGACCCCGGGCGGGGCGTCAGCTCCCCGCCGCAGGACCGTCACGCGCCGCGCGCCCCGGCCGCCGCGGGCCTACTCGCTGAAGGCCTTCAGCTCTTCGCGGGCCTGGCCCCTGGTCTCCTCGTCCACGTCCGGGGACTCGGCCACGGCGCGCATGTATTCGGCGGCCTTCTGCTTGTCGCCCAAAAAGTGCCCGTAGAGCACGCCCAGGTTGTAGCGGGCCATCATGTTCCCGGGCTCCAGCTCGGCGATCATCGCGAATTTCTCGGCGGAGTCCTGGTACTTCTCGCGGTTGAAGTCCACGATGCCCAGCAGGTTCAGGACCTGGGTGTTGGTGGGCTCCACGGCCATGGCCCGTTCCAGCAGCTGCGTGGCGCGGTCCCACTGCTGCATGTGCATGAACTGCTCGCCCAGGGTGGACAGCACCTGCACGTCGTCGGGACGCTCCTTGAGCTGCTGCATGAGCGAGGTGATCATCTTCATGGGCGACTCGTCGCCGTGGTCGTCCGCCGCCGCCTGGGGCGGGGCCTGGCGGTGGCGCGGGGCCTCCACCAGCGAGGGATGCTGCACGCGGTAGGCGAAGGTCCACAGGAACATGGCCACCAGCCCGGCGGCCACGAAGGCCACCACGAACTTCACCGGGCCCGTGACCGGGGCGGCGGGGGCCGAGGGGGAGGCGGCGGGCGCGGCGGACTTGGCGGCGTCCGCGCCGCGCTCGGCCTTCAGGCGCGATTTCTTACCCATTGCGGAGCTGCTCCATCTGACGGATGCGGGTCTCGATGCGGCGCTGGCGCGCGCCCAAAAGCAGCAGGTAGCCGCCGATGCCCAGCCACACGGCCACGTTGGCCGCCAGCAGGTAGGTCTGATAATCCATAACGTATGTCTCCCCGGGGCCGGGCCCCGTCAGGTCGTTGCCTCGCGGTCTACAGCGCCGCCTCGCGGGCGGCGGCGTCCAAGGCCTCTGCGCTGGCGATCTGCCGCGCGCGCAGGGCCGGCATCACCAGCCACAGGAGCCCGAAGGCCCCCAGGCAGACGAACATCGCGGTCAGCATCTCGGGCTCCAGGCCCCCGCCCTCGCGCTTGAACACGGAGGGGTGGATGCTGCGCCACATGCGCGCCGAAAGAAACACCAGGGGCACGTCCACGAAGGCCACCACGCCGACCACGGCGGAGACCACGGCCCGGCGCTCGCCGCCGATGCCCGAGGCCCGCAGGATCAGGTAGCCGCAGTACACGAACCACATCACCAGGGTGGTGGTCAGGCGCGGGTCCCAGGTCCACCACACGCCCCAGGAGGCGCGGCCCCAGACCATGCCCAGCACCAGCGCCAGCCCGGAGAACAGCACGCCGATCTCGGCGGAGGCGGCGGCCCACTGGTCGCAGGCGGCGCTGCGCCGCGCCAGCACCCCGACGCTGGCCACGAAGGTGGCGAAGAAGCTGAACAGCGCCCACCAGGCCAGCCCGATGTGGAAGTAGAAGATCTTCTGCACCGGCCCCATGACCATCTCGACGGGCGCATGCACCCACACGAAATACTGCGCCACGCACAGCGCGGCTGCGGCGGCCACGGCCACCGGGGCCAGCCAGTCGGTTTTCTTCGCCACGAGTCCCTCTCTTCGGGCCGCCCGCCGGTCCCTGACCGGCGGCCGCCCCCGTAAATTGCGCAGGACGCCCGCGCTCTATTCCTCCCCGCTATACACGAACGGGAACAGAATCAAGGCCGCGCCGGTGAACAGGGCGTCGAAGGCTCCGGACAGGCCGAGCCAGCCGGAGAGGTCCGCGCCGTCGCCCGCGAAGCAGGTGCCGAATATCTTGACCCCCGCCAACAGCAGCGGGATCAGCAGCGGGAACAGGATCAGCGTCAGCAGCGACTCCTTGGCCGCGTGCCCCTGGGCCAGCGCGCCCAGCAGCGCGCCCATGACCACCACGCCCCAGTCCACCAGGGCCAGCCCCAGAAGCGCCTGCCCCGCGTCCCCGCGCACGCCCTGGCCCAGGAAGGCCACCGCCGCCGGGAAGAACACCACCTGCGCCGTGAGCAGCAGCAGCAGCCCGGCCACGGCCTTGCCCAGCCACACCGCGTGCACCGGCACCGGCGAGAGCACCAGGGCCAGACGCGTGCCGCCGTGCTCCTCCAGGCCGTAGAGCGTGTTGAACACCAGGACCATGGCGAACAGCGAGGACAACCAGAAGATGCCCCCGGCCGCCTGGGGCGGCACCAGCTCGCCCGGCGGGCGCGCCAGGCTGAACACGAAGATCAAGAGCAGCCCCAGCAGCACCGGCTGGGCCAGCCCGACCCCGCCGGAGAGCACGAGGCGCAAATCCTTGCGTGCGATGGCCGCCGCCCCGCGCAGCATCATCGCCCGGCCTCCGGCGCGGCGCACGCGGCCTCGGCCACGGCGCCCGAGGGCACGTAGTCCGCCGCCGGGCCGAAATAGGCGCAGCCCTTGTCCTCGATGGCGAAGACCAGGTCCGCCCGGGGCAGGTCGGCCGCCACGTCGTGGCTGATCCAGACCACCCCCGCCCCGCGCCCCCGCGCCGCCGCGATCTCGGCGTGCAGGATACCCGCGCTGCGCTTGTCCAGCCCGGTGCCCGGCTCGTCCAGGAACAACAGCCTCGGCGCGGGCAGAAAGGCCCGGGCCAGGGACAACCGCTGGGCCATGCCCCGCGAGAAGCTTCCGGCGGGCTCGTAGGCCGCCTGCCTGAGGCCCACGCGGTCCAGGGCCGCCAGCAGCGCGTCCTCGCCCGCGTCCAGCCCGTAGAGCCGGGCCCAGAAGCGCAGGTTCTCGATGGCCGAAAGCTGGCCGTAGAGGAACGTCTGATGCGCCACGAAGCCCACGGCCTCGGCCGGGCAGTCGCGCTCCACGCGCCCCGCCGTGGGCCGGGCCAGACCCGCCATGATCCGAAGCAGCGTGGAC
>CAYUIN010000016.1:0-12602 GCA_964444695.1 uncultured Desulfocurvus sp. | reverse complement strand
GAATTTCCAGACCCCGCCGTCCTGCGGGCCGGGGCCGGGCGCGGGGGCGCCTTCCCCGTCCGGGCCGGGGGCGCAGGCGGCCCGGCCCGGTTTTCCGGCGGCGCTCCGGGCGGGGGCGGCGGGCGCGGCCTGCATGCAGCGCTCCGCCACCTCCTTCAGCCGGGCCACGACCCACTGGCGCGTCACCGCGTCGTGGGCCGCCGCGTCCTCGCGCATCAGGGCCACGGCCTCGGCCACCTCCGGGCGGTCCAGCAGCGCGCTCGCGGCGCGCGCGGCCTCGGCCTCGGGGCAGCCCGCCCGGAGCGCCGCCAGGCGCGCGTCGCCGAGCACCGCATAGGCGGCGGCGAAACGCTGCTCCAGGGGCGAAAGGGGGCTCTTGTCGTCGTTCATGTCACTACCGTATTTTGTTTCCTAACTAAATTCGCGGACATCCGTCCCGAACCGTGAATGCTCTCGCGGCCTTGCACAGCGGGGGTTTTTCCGCGCCCGCCTTGCCACGGGACCGTCCCGGTGTTATCTTAGAGTTGCCTGGGAAACAGGTGTGGCGACCCGACCAAAGTGAATGAACACATCGCAGAGGCGACGTCCCGCCCGGCGGCACCGACCGTCCTGGTGGTAGTACGCAGGGGGCCCGGCCCCCATTGATGAAAGAGCGTTCACGGTGGCGCCGCCCACGGTTTCCCGGGCTTCCTTTTTGCCTACCGGAAGAGGTCGTACACGGCCTTGCCGATCAGCCCGAAAACCACCGTCATCATCCCGTAGAGCACCCGCTCCACGTTGCGCAGCTTCTCGGTGTGCGTGTGACAGCGCCGCGTGCCCTTGATCTCGGCCACGTCCTCGGCGATGGCGGCCACGCGCTCCTCGATGCGCGCCAGCATGACCCAGACCTGCTGCTCGATGTTCATCGCCCGCCCCAGCGCGCGCGCACGGCGCCCTTGTCGAACACGCTGCGGCCCAGGAAGTAGTAGCCGTAGATCCCGAAGCCGAGATCCGTCAGCGCGCCGAGCTTGTCCGTGCCCACCCCGGGCAGGAAGGTCCCGCCCACCAGGGCCAGGGTGAAGGTCAGCAGGCACAGGGGGCGGACGTTCTTGGACAGCCAGGAGTCCGAGGCCATGTCCGCCGTGTGGCGGCTGGTGAGTTCGGCATCGAAGCGCATCTCGGCGTCCAGCTGCCTGCCGCGCCAGTCCAGCAGGCGCCCGCGCTCGGCGGCCTCCAGCTCGCGCAGGCGCAGGGCCGTCTGCGGGTCCGCCGTCGCGGCCAGCACCGCGTCCGGCTCGGGCGCGACGCCCAGCCACGAGGCCGCCAGCGCCCCGGCCGCACCCACGGCGGCGCCCACGGGCCCGCCCAGGATGCCGCCCAGCAGCGGAGCGGCCCCGGCCACCGCCCGGCCCACGTCCTTCCAGTCGGCCATGGCGGCCTCCTAGCGCGCCGCCGGGCGGGCGGCCCCGGGGCGGTTTGCGGCAGCCTCGGCGCAGGGCTCGGCCGTCGTGTCTAGGGGGCGTTCCCGGGTCCGGAACACGGCCCCGCAGTCCAGGCAGATGCGCACCCGCAGCGTGTCCTGCGGGCCGCTTTGCACCGTACGCACGATCCGCGTCGCGCCGTCGCATCGAAGACAGGTCATGGTCGTCCTCCCGCCCCGTCGCCGGGGCCGCTAGTAGTGTTCGCCGATGGTCAGGTGGAAGGTCTCGCGCCCGGCCAGCAGGCGCATCAGGGTCTCGTGGGCGCGGCGGCTGTCGCGCAGGCCGCGCGGGCCGTCCGGCGACGCCAGGCGTTCGCCCAGCAGGATGCAGCCCCGGGTGTCCGCCGCCGTGTTGCCGGGGTGCAGCAGCACCGCGTCGCGGCCGGGCACGTCGCCCAGGGCGAAGGTCTCCCCGAAGCGGGGCGAGACCACGCGGCGGCAGCGGTACTGCTGCGCGGGCACGCAGGACCGGTCGCGCTCGTTCTCCCGGTCCTGGGGCTCCAGGGTCAGGCACAGGCAGCGCTTGTTCAGGCGCAGCATGCCGAAGGTCCCTTCCTCGGATTCCTCCAGGCGCACAAGTTCCAGCACGGGGTCGAAATCGGTCATTGCGCACTCCTTGGCGGCGTGATGCGGGCCGGGGTCGGGCAGGGTCCGAACCGGGCCAGGGTCAGACGGGCCGGGATGGACGGCACGGGCCTGCGTGTTTCCGATGAGGCGGCGCAGGGCGCGCGGGGCGACTCGGCGTCGGGCGGGAAGAGTCGACGCGGAGCGTGGTCGCCCCGGGCGGCGCGGAGTTCATCCCGCAACCCGCGACCCGCGTCCGGACAGTGAACGGCGGGAGGCGGCGCGGGGCCGTCGGGGCCTAGAAGCCGAGCACGGGGTCGGCGCCGCGCGCGTCGCCGTGCAGGCGGGCCCGGGCCCAGGGGCAGCCGCGTTCCAGGGTCAGGGCCAGGCCGTGCAGGTCCACGTCGCCGTCGGCGCACAGCGCGTCCAGGCGGGCCTGGTCCAGGTCCCAGTGCCGGACCAAGGCGTTTTCGGCCAGGGCTCGGCGCCGGGTGCGGTCCAGCCAGCGGGCATCGGGCTCGTCGACCACGCCGAACAGGCGCATGATGTCGCGCACGTACAGCTCGGCCACGGCCCCGCCCAGGCGCAGGCGATACAGCGGCCCCTCGCCTTCGTCGGCGGGCAGCAGCCACAGCGGCCCGCCGCCGGAGCCCTCGCCCCTGCGGCGCACGTACCCCAGGGGGCACATCTCGAAATCCAGCCCGAAGCCCCGGACGTTCACCGGCGTCCACACGGTATCGGTCCAGGGGCAGTCCGGCATAGGCGGGGTGAAGGACCAAAGCCGGTGCCCAGCCGCCCCGCCAACGGCGAGGGCGGTGCCGTCGGCATGGACGGCGTCGACGGATTCGACGGATTCAACGGATTCGGCGGCATCGGCGGCATCGGCGGCATCGGCGGCATCGGCGGCATCGGCGGCATCAAAGCCTTCAATGGGCCCATCGTTCCACCGCATGCTCTCGTCAGGAGCAAAGCCCATCGTCGCGACGGACGCCACACCCCGGGCCGGAACCGGCAGCGTTTCCTGCCCCAAGGCCGACTCGCGGGCAGTGTTCATGGCCTGATTTCCCTGACCGGACTGACCGGACTGACCGGACTGACCGGACTGACCGGACTGACCGGACTGATTGGACTGATTGGACTGATTGGACTGATTGGCCCGTTCGGCCCGTTCGGCCCGTTCGGCCTGCCCGATTCGTATCTCCCGCGCTCCATTCATGGCGATCTCCTCACCGCGCTGGTCCCGTTGTGGGGCCCCTCTCGCACGGTGATTTATACCTAGGCTAAAATCGCCTTTGTGTCAAGGGGGTCTGGCCGAATTTTAGGCTAATTTTGCCTATTGTCCTAACGACCCGATTTCCTATATGAAATGATCATGATGCTGGAAATGGACGAAGCACTCAGGTTCACCGAGAACTTCCTCGAGGCCATCGAGACGGCCCGCATCAAACAGCGGCGCAGCCACTCGGACATCGCCCGCGAGGCTTTCCCCACCCAGAAGGATCCCGTGGGGACCTACCGCAAGGTCCGCAACTCGGGACGCACCCTGAAGCTCGCCGATGCCTACCGCCTGGCCCAGGCGGTGCACCTCGACTTCGCCTCCCTGTGCTGGCAGGTCTCCCAGGCCATGCAGGGCTATTCCATCCCCACGCCTTCCGGCGATTGATTTTTCCCGACCCGCTCCCAGACCCCTCTCTTTTGCGTCTGTGCACCCGTATTACGGTGCAGGACTCGCGCTGGGATATGGCGTTGTAACGCAATTGGTTTCCGTGCTATATTGCAATACTATTCCAATTGTGCATTGCAGTATTGACGTTGCATCCGCACGCAACAAAATTTTTTATAATATTCAAATCCATCGCGCCGCTCAAACAGGCTAACCTATATAAAATCTTGTTGTTTTCCCTGGACAAATAGGTTCACCGCTGCTAGATACTGCTGAACTATAACGTACATTGGTTATGCCTGTTACAGTTCAACACCCCGCACAGAGTTCAAAGGAGAACCGCAATGTCCCGCCACGCCATGAAGGAAATCGACCCACTCAGTGAACTGTACGATGTTGCCTCCGCGCTGCGCTTCCTGGAAGACGCCTTCGGAAGCCACGACGAATGCGAGACCCAGGTCCGGGCCGGGGGCGCCGCCTACGTCACCAGGCTCATGGGCCTGCGCCTGGGAGATATCGCCGGGGCGCTGTGGGAGCTGGAGGACAAGCCCCACAACCTCGCGCCCCAGGCGCCCTGGCAAGGCGCACCCTGCCCGCCCCGGCCGGATGGCGGCGCCGAGATCCGCGCGCAAGCCCGTCCCGCGTCCCGCATGGGCCCCGCCGGATCGTCGCAGGACGCCCCGGGCCAGAGGCAAGCCGACGGCTTCGCCGCGCCCCGGGCGGATACGCCTGCCGACGGCCGCCCCGTGGGCGACGCCCGACCCCCTGCCGAATAGCCGCGCCACGGCCACCGGGCGAGGCGCACGGCCCGGCTCCGGCCATCCCCGAGACACGCCCCGGGGGACGACGCCGGGCCGGGCCGGGCGCGCCGCCTTGGCGATTTTTTCCCACCCCGGCCTTGACGCGCGGCGATTATCGCCTATCTTTGGCCGGTGCATTCCGCCCATATCCTGCCGCCAACGGAGGCCACCATGCCCTACCCCATCTGCCGCCAACGCCGTCACTGGCCGAACGGCGAGGCCGTCTGCTCCGAGGACGGCTGGCCCTGTGCGGACCACGGCCCGGGCCTGCGCGCCCCGGGCGCCTGCCCCCGCTTTCGGCCCGTGCGCTTCCCATGCCCGTCGTGCGCCGCGTCCGGCGCCCCGGGCGACGCCCCGGCCATGCTGCTGGCCGACGCATCCGGGCTGACCCCGAGGGCGCACTTCGCCTGCCCCGCCTGCGGCTACCGGACGGACGCCATGGGCTACGCCCGCGACATGCTCCGCCGCCACAAGGCGCCCCACGACGCTCCCGCGCTCCCCGCCGCACCCGCGCCGACCAACGAATCGCCGCTACCCGCCGGGGCGACAACAAGTGCTTGCAACCTGCCAGTTCACAAGTAGAATAATGGTATTGTGCGCATCTGGTTCACCAGCGAGCCCCGCGCCGAGAGCACCGGAGAACCGCAGCCCATGGACGGCACGCCGCCACCGCCCAAACATTTCCCCATCGTCACGTACGCCGGGGTCCTCGTCTTCGCCGTGCTGCTCTACGCGCTGCTCGGCCTGCACGTCTTCACCCTGAACGACTCCCTGCTGCAACTGGACACCCGACTGGAAAACGTCACCGCCACGGCCAACCGCGTGGCCTATCTGGACGAGGCCCTGTCCATGTCCGCGCGCATGGCCGCCGCCACCGGGCAGGACCACTGGTTCCGCCGCCACGCCCGCCTGGAGCGGGAGATGGACGAACTGCTGGAAGAGGCCCGCCACAACTCGCGCGACACCACCCTGACCACCTTCCTGAACAAGACCGCCCTGGCCTACGACCGCCTGTTGCAGGCCGAAAAGCGCTCCCTGGAACTCGCCGGGAGCGGGCGCGGCGCGGACGGCCTGGCCCTGCTGTCCAGCCAGGACTACCTGACGGACAAGCTCATCGTGTCCCAGGGCGTGTCCCAGTTGCTGGACGGCGCCCGGAAGCACCGCGAGCAGGCCCTGCACGAGGCCGGGCAGCGGGCCAAGGTCCTGCTCTGGACCATCACCCTGGCCGTGCCGCTGCTCATCGTGCTGGCCATCATCCTGCTACGCACCATCCACGGGCACATCGCCGCCCGCGACGACGCCGAGTTCGACCTGCGCCAGGCCCACGAGGCCCTGGAAGACCGCGTGCAGGAGGCCACCCGCGAGCTGCGCGAGTCCCAGGCGCGGTTGCAGGCCATCTTCAGCGGCATCCACAGCGGCGTGGTGATCTACGAACCCCTGCCCGGCGGCGAGGACTTCGTGATCCGCGACATGAACCCCGCGGCCCAGGCCATGGAACACACGGCCTTGGACGAGGTCCGGGGCCGTCTGGTGACCCAGGTCTTTCCCGGAGCCGAGGCCTTCGGCCTGCTGCGCGGCCTGCGCCTGGCCGAGGGCACCGGGGCCGGCAGCGAGCTGCCCGCCGCCCGCTACGAGGACGACCGCGTCCAGGGCTGGCGCGAGTGCCGCGTCTCGCGCCTGAGCACGGGCGAGATCATGGCCATCTGCGACGACGTGGGCGAGCGGGTCCGCGCCGAGACCGAGCTGCGCAACTCCGAGGAGCGCTTCCGCAAGATCTTCAACAGCGTCTACGACGCCATTTTCCTGCACGACCTGAGCGGCCGCATCCTGGACGTCAACGAACCCATGCTGCGGATGTTCGGCGTGACCCGCGAGCAGGCCCTGGCCGGGTCCGTGGAGAAGGACTTCTCCAGCCCCACGAACCAGCTGGAAACCCTGGCCCGCAAATGGGACCAGGCCCGCCAGGGCGAGCAGCTGCTCTTCGACTGGGTCTCCCGCCGCCCGGCGGACGGGAGCGAGTTCACGGTGGAGGTCTTCCTGCGCCGCGTGTCCCTGGGCGGGCAGGAACTGCTGATGGCCAACGTGCGCGACGTCACCGCCCGGCGCGAGACCGAGCGCCGTCTGGCCCGCTCGGAGCGCCGCTTCCGCTCCGTGGCCCTGACCTCCGGCGACTGGATCTGGGAGGCGGACCTGACCACGGGCCGCTACACCCACGCCTCGGGCCGCGTGAAGGAGCTGACCGGCTACGAGGCCCACGAGCTGTGCGCCATGACGGCCTTCGAGATGATGCCGGGGGACGAGGCCCAGCGCGTGCGGGCCGTGGTGGACGAGCTGGCCCGGGCGGGCAGGCCCATCGTGGACCTGGAAAACCGCTTCGTGGCCAAGGACGGGCGCGAGGGCGTGTTCCTGTCCAACGCCGTGCCCGTGCTGGACGAGTCCGGCGCCGTGACGGGCTACTTCGGCGTGGACAAGGACATCACCCGGCGCAAGGCCGACGAGCAGAAGCTCAAGCTCTTCGAGGAGGTCTTCCACAACGCCCTGGAAGGCATCACCATCACTGACGTGCACGGCGACATCGTGGCCGTGAACCCGGCCTTCACGGACATCACCGGCTACGAGCCCGGCGAGGCCCTGGGCCGGAACCCGCGCATCCTCAAGTCCGACCGCCACGAGGTCGAATTCTACCAGGAGATGTGGCACTCGCTGCTCAACCGGGGGCACTGGGTGGGCGAGATATGGAACCGCCGCAAGAGCGGCGAGGCCTACCCCGAATGGCTGTCCATCAGCGCCATCCGCGACGACCGGGGCCGGACCACGCATTTCGTGGCCGTGTTCCACGACATCACGGAGATGAAGCGCAAGGAGCGCCAGATCGCCTACCAGGCCTACCACGACCCGCTGACCTCCCTGCCCAACCGCTCGCTGCTCATGGACCGCCTGCGCCAGGCCATCGCCCACGCCCAGCGGACCCACGCGCGCCTGGGCGTGCTGTTCATCGACCTGGACAACTTCAAGCACGTCAACGACAGCCTGGGCCACTCCACCGGCGACGCCCTGCTGCGGCAGGTGGCCGAGCGGCTGTCCGGCATGCTGCGCGACGAGGACACCGTGGCCCGCCTGGGCGGCGACGAATTCGTGATCATGATCCCCGAGCTGACCGAGCCCGACGCGGCTGTGCAGCTGGCCGAGCGGATCATCGGCGCGTTCTCCAAGCCCGTGACCCTGCCCGGGCACGAGCTGTTCGTCACGCCGAGCATCGGCATCACCGTGTTTCCCGAGGACGGCGCCTCGCCCGAGGCCCTGATCAAGAACGCGGACATGGCCATGTATCGGGCCAAGGACAGCGGCCGCAACGCCTACCGGATGTTCACCGAGGAGATGAACAGCCAGGTCACGCGGCGCCTGACCCTGGAAGGCGAGCTGCGCCGGGCCCTGGTGCGCGGGGAGTTCATGGTCTACTACCAGCCCCGGGTGCACCTGGGCACGGGCGCCGTGGTGGGCATGGAGGCCCTGGTGCGCTGGCAGCGGCCGGACGGCGAGGTGGTCAGCCCGGCGGAGTTCATCCCCCTGGCCGAGGAGACGGGGATCATCGTGCCCCTGGGCGAGTACGTGCTGATGGAGGCCTGCGCCCGGACCCAGGAGCTGGCCCGGGCCGGACACGCGGGGCTCAAGGTCTCGGTGAACCTCTCGCCGCGCCAGTTCAGCCAGCAGGGGCTGACGGACATCGTGCGCGAGACGTTGCAGTTCACCGGCCTGGGCGCGGCCTGCCTGGAGCTGGAGATCACGGAAACGACCCTGGCCACGGACATCGAGGACGCGGCGGCCAAGCTGGCCCGGCTTTCGCGGCTGGGCATCGGCCTGGCCATCGACGACTTCGGCACGGGCTATTCGTCGCTGTACTACCTGAAGCTGCTGCCCCTGGACACGCTGAAGGTCGACCGGAGCTTCGTGCGCGACCTGCCCGACGACCCCGACGACGCCCACCTTGTGGCGACCATCCTGAACCTGGCCCGCAACCTGAACCTGAACGTGGTGGCCGAGGGCGTGGAGACCGAGGCCCAGGCGGAGTTCCTGCGCGGCCTGCACTGCCAGGAGATGCAGGGCTACCTCGTGGCCAGGCCCATGCCCTTCGACGAGTTCAGGCGCTTCCTGGAAGAGCTTCCCGAGAACCGTTGAGCCCGGGTGCGGACGCGGCCCGGACAAAAGGAAAAGGGGTTGCCAGGATGGCGGACCATCATGACAACCCCTTGCATTCCTGGCGGAGAGGGAGGGATTTGAACCCTCGATACCCGTTGAGGTATACGCCCTTAGCAGGGGCGCGCCTTCAGCCAGCTCGGCCACCTCTCCAAGGGTCGCCCCGCGGGCCCTGGCGGGCGGTGCGGTGCGGACTCACTTCTTCCCCGTCGGCGCGGGGCGCTCGCGGGGGAGGCTATGGATATGTTCCAGGCCCCCGTTTTGTCAAGCCCCTTGTTCCGCGCGCCAGGGGCGGGCCCCGCAGGGCGCGGCGGGCGGCGGCGGGCTTGCAAGGGCCGGGCTTTGCCCGTACAACAGGCGGCACACCCGAACACGGCCCGCCCGGGCCCAAGCGAGGCGAATGCGTTGAAGTGCGGCTACTGCGGTAACGACCTGATGCTGGGCATCGTACCCAAGGGTCCGGCGCGCCTGCTCCGGCTGCTGCCCATGGCGGCGTACCGCTGCGTGCGCTGCGGCGGGCTCAACTGGCGCATGTCGGATTCCTACGGCGCCGTGGGCTCGCGCCTGGCGATGCTGGTGCTGGGGCTGGCCGCCCTGGGGCTGGCCTACTGGCTGGGCGCCGTGTACGGCCTGCCGGGCCAGGACGTGCACGCCGTGCGCCGCGAGGTGGCCATGGCCCCGCAAGAGCCCCCGCGCCAGGCCCTGCCCCAGCCCGCCGCAGTGACCGGGCAGCACGCCCCGCCCGCCCCGGTCGAGGACGCGCCCGCGCGCCCCGTGGCCGCCCCGCAGCCCGCACCGTCCGCCGCACCCACGCTCCCGGCGCCGCCCCAAACCGCCGCCCAGGCCGAACCTTCGGCCCCGGCTCCCGCCGACTCCCCGGCCCCGGCCCCGGCCCCCGCGCCCGCCAAGACGGACGGCGGCCTGGAAGAAGTGGTGGTCGCGCCCCCGGCCCCGGCGCCCAGCCGTCCCGAGGTCGTCGCCGCCAACCGCGCCGCCTCGGGCGCCTCGTCCAAATGGGCCCTCTCCCTGCGCGACGTGGGCGTGCGCAGCGCGGGCGGCACGGCCACCGTGACCGTCCGGGCCAACGCCTCCCTGGACACGCCCCGGGCCTTCGTCCTGGCCTCGCCGCCGCGCTACGTGCTGGACCTGCCGGGCACCTGGTCGCAGGACAGCCTGCGCGAGCTGAAGGCCAAGGGCGGCATCGTCAAGGGCGTGCGCACCGGGCGCCGCGACCAGGCCCTGCGCCTGGTGCTGGACCTGACCCGCGCCCCCGCCGCCGAACCCGTGGTCGCCGTCCAGGGCGACACCGTCACCATCACCCTGCGCTAGGCCCCCGCGCCGCGACGCCGCCGCAAAAAACGGCACGAGCCCGGACCGCTTGCGCGATCCGGGCCCATGCGCCGCCCGTGGCCGTCGTGCCCCCCCGGGCGCGCCCCGGCGCCCGCTGCCGTCCGCCCGGCTAGGCCTCGGCCTCGTCGTCCAGGTGCAGCTCGGGCGGGTTCTTGAACAGCCCGGAGGCCAGCAGGGTGAACCAGGTGTTCACCGCCTCGGAGGGCGTGATCTTGGCGTCGCGGAAGGTCTCCGGGACCATGTAGTGCTGGGTCACGGCCTGCATGATGCCCGCCACGATCTCGGGCTCGATGCCGGGGCGGATGGCCCCGCTACGCGCGCCGTCGGCGATGCGCTGGGCATAGACCGAGGTCAGTTCCAGGCGCAGGGTCTCGATCTCCTCCCAGACGTCGGGGTACTCGGCCCGCACGTCGGACATGAACACCGGCGCGGAATCCCGGACCATGCGCCGCAGGGCCGCGAACCCGGCGGCGAACGCCTCGTGCGGGGACTCGGGCCCGCGCAGGGCCTCGATGGCGTGGCGCAGATGCGCGCCCAGGCCGTCCTGGGCCAGCTGGCGCACCAGGTCCCGCTTGCCGGAAAAATGGCGGTACAGCGTCTTCTTGCTCATCCGGATTTCCCGGGCGATCTCGTCCATCGTCACCCGGCGCACGCCGAAGCGGCGGAATTTCTCATCGGCCTTGGCCAGAATCCGCTGGCGCGCCTCTTCGTTCCTTCCTTCCATGTCCTACCTCGGAAACATATCCTGTTTCGCCAGTTTCCTACCCCGAAACTGGAAACCGGTCAAGCGCCTGGCACCGGAAACCCGTGGTTCCGAACCATTCTTAACACAACCAGAAATCCATGCACAGTCTTGTTTAAAACACGGCGTACCGATTTCTGCCGCAAGGAAACCGCACGCGCCACACCGCGTCCCCACAGGAAACCGGCCCTCCCCGTCCCCGTCCCGACGGTGTCCGCCGGGGTCGCGTCCGGGGCGTTGCGACGGTCCCGCGCGGCCGCCCGCGTTTCCAAAATACGGCAGAGGGGAACGAGCGGGGCGCACACCGACGCCGCGCGCGGCCGGACGGCGCAGACGCGATCATGGCCCGGCGGCGAGCCTGCCGGGCGACCCGGCGTACCCCCCCGCCCGGCAAGCGGGGCCGCGGCGGGCAATCGCCGCCCGATCCGCAAAGGGACACGGGCGCACTGGTTGCCCGGGCAACGAATTTGGCGTACCGGGGGAACAGTTGACCAGACAACCACAAGGAGGAGACCATGGACAACGCCGCCATGGAGCAGGCCGAGCGCGACCCGGGGCGCTGGCTGTCCATCATCCACCGCCTGGGGCAGGTGCACCTGGGCCAGGCCCTGGAGGACTGGGGCGTGGGCCCCGGGCAGGCCGCCTTCCTGGCCGAGCTGGCCCGCGAGGACGGGCTCTCGCAGGAGGAGCTGTCCACCCTGCTGCGCATGGACAAGGGCAACACCGCCCGGCGCGTGGCGGCCCTGGAACGGGCCGGGCTCGTCTCCCGCCGCATGGACCCCGCCGACCGCCGCCTGCGCCGCGTGTCGCTCACGGCCGCCGGGCGCCGCGCCGCCGGGGCCCTGGCCGAGGCCATGGCCGCCTGGGAAGGCGCGCTGACCAGGGGCTTCAGCCCGGCCGAACGCCAGGCCCTGCCCCGGCTGCTGCAACGCATGGCCGTGAACGCCGAGCGCCTGCTGGCGGGCAGGCGCGGCCACGGCGGCTGAGGCCGCGCTCCGTCCGCACCGCGCCCGCAACGAGTCCATAGCGAGACCGCAACGCGCCCTTCCGTCCCGCGCCGCGCAAGAAAAAAGGCCCCGGACCTGCGCCCGGGGCCTGTACCGCACAAGCGGGTGGGCTCGGCTCAGCCCTGGTGCCTGTAGGCCCGGATCAGGATCACCGGCTGCGTGGGCACGTCGCCCATGCCGCCCCGGTTGCCCGTGGACACGGCGGCGATGGCGTCCACCACCTCCAGGCCCCGGATCACCCGGCCGAACACGCAGTACTGGTTGCGGTCCAGAAAGCCGTTGTCCACATGGTTGATGTAGAACTGGCTGGTGGCGCTGTGCAGGTCGTTGGTGCGGGCCATGGCGATGGTCCCCCGGTCGTTGGTCAGGCCGTTGCCGGACTCGTTGCGGATGGGAGCCATGGTCGGCTTGGGGCGCAGGTTCTGGTCGAAACCGCCGCCCTGGATCATGAAGCCCTTGATGACGCGGTGGAACACGGTCCCGTCGTAGAACCCGGCGTCCACGTATTTCATGAAGTTCTCCACGGTCTTCGGAGCCTTGGCCGGGTCGAGCAGCAGCATCATGGTGCCCTTGGAGGTCTCCATGACCACCACCGGGGCCGGGCCTTCGGCGCGGGCGGCGGCGGCGCCGAGCATCAGGGTCGCGGCCAGGGCCGCCACAAACAGTCGAAGCACGTGCATTGCCTGTCTCCTCGTAAGCGTGATTGTCGGGCTTCCAGGCATAGAAGAGGGCGGCGGCCTTGTCAAAGCCGAATGCGCCGGGCGCCACCCCCGGGGGCCGTCCCCGGCGCCGGGCATCACACCCCGCCCATGCCCCTACCGAT
>CAYUIN010000015.1:0-12623 GCA_964444695.1 uncultured Desulfocurvus sp. | reverse complement strand
CGGAGATCACGGAGACCGGCGTGTCCGCGGGCGGGCAGCGCAGGGCGTCCATGGCCTGGTCCAGGCGCGAGTCCAGGTCCCAGGCGCCGGTGGCGTCCAGCTTGTCTTGCACGGCGGCCTGCTTGTCCAGGAGCTTCTGCATGGCGTCGTCGTCCATGGGCTCGGCGAACTTGGCGTTGATGGCCTCGAACTCGGCCAGCAGGTCCACGATCTCCTGCACGCCTTCGCGCACGACCTCGATGACGGTCTTGTCCTCGCCCACCAGGGGTTCCTGCTCCAGGAAGCCGATGGTGTAGCCCGGGGCGATGTCGGTCTTGCCGTCGAACTCCTGGTCCACTCCGGCCAGGATCCTGAGCAGCGAGCTCTTGCCCGAGCCGTTCAGGCCCAGCACGCCGATCTTGGCGCCGTAGAAATAGGACAGGGAGATGTCCTTCAGCACCTGCTTTTGCTGGTGGTGCTTGCTGACACGGTACATGGAATAGATGATCTTGTCGGGTGCGTCGCTCATGGTTCCGTATGCGCGCGGGGCGCGGGTTGCGGTTGGCGGGCGGGGTGCGTCCGCTGGTGCCGTTATAGCAGGCGGCCGGGCGCAGTCAATGCGGCCCGGCGCGAGGGGTTCGGGGTCGTCAGAAGGGCAGGGCGCCGTGTTCGGCCAGGATCTTCAGGCCGATGCCGATGAGCACCACGCCGCCCAGGATCTCCGCGAAGTGCGCCAGGCGCCCGGCGCGGGACATGGTCTCGCCCAGGAACATGCCCAGGGCCGTGAAGCCCAGGGCCGTGACGCCGATGACCAGCGCGGGCCACCACACGGAGACGCCCAGCAGCGACAGCGACAGGCCCACGGCCAGGGCGTCGATGCTGGTGGCCACGGAGAGCATGATCAGCGCCGTGCCGCAGGTCGGGTCGCAGGCGGACTCCTCGTCCTTGTCGCCCAGGGCCTCGCGGATCATCTTGGCGCCGATCCAGGCCAGCAGGGCGAAGGCGATCCAGTGGGCCCAGGCCTCGACGAACCCGCGCACGGTGTTGCCCAGAAACCAGCCGAGGATCGGCATCAGCGCCTGGAACAGGCCGAAATGCCAGGACATGCGCAGCATCTGGCGGCGGCTCACGCAGCGCAGGCAGACGCCCGTGGCGACGGCCACGGCAAAGGCGTCCATGGCCAGGGCGACGGCGGTGAGCAGGAGTTCCAGGGGTTGCATGCGCTTTCCGGTGGGGGGTGGTTGGTCTGCGGCGCGGGCGGCGCGCCACGGGCCCTAGCCCTACCCGAATGCCCGGGCGGGCACAACCAAAAAGAGGTTCCGGCCCCTCAGCCCGCCAGGGGCAGGGTGATCTCCATGCGCAGCCCGCCCCGGGGGTCGTTGCCGGCCTCGATGGTGCCGTGGTGCAGGGTGATGGCCCGGCGGGCGATGGACAGGCCCAGGCCGGTGCGCGAGGAGTCGTGCCCCCGGCTGGCGTCCACGCGGTAGAAGGGCTGGAACAGGCGTTCCAGGGCGTCTTCCGGCACCCCGGGCCCGCCGTCGTGGACCGTGACCAGGGCCTCGGGCCCGGCCGGGCCCGAGCGGGTCTCAAGCGTCACGCGCACGGTGCGGCCGCTGGGCGTGTGGCGGATGGCGTTGCGCAGGACGTTCTCGATGGCCCGGCGCACCAGCTCGGGCACGGCGTCCACCAGGGCCGTGGCCATGGGCATCAGGTCCACGTACACGCCCTTGGCCTGGGATTCCACGTCCGTGTCCCGCGTGATGCTGACCAGCAGCGCCCCCAGGTTCAGGCGCGTCTTCTCCGGGAAGGTGTCCATCTGGTCCATGCGGATGAAGGTCAGCATCTGGGTGATCAGCTCGTCCAGGCGCTGGGCGTCCTGGCCGATGCGGTCCAGCTCGGCGCGGGCCAGGTCCCCGGTGCGGCCCCGGGCCAGCTCCAGGGCCACGGTCAGGCGCGTCAGCGGCGAGCGCAGCTCGTGGGAGATGTCGCGCAACAGCTGGCGCTGGGCGCTGACCAGCTGCTCCACCTTGGCCGCCATGCGGTCGAAATCCTCGGACAGGGCGTTGATTTCCTCGTAGCCCCGGCCCACGTCGGAGCCGATGCGGTGGTGCAGGTCGCCCCCGGCGATGCGCCGGGCGGCGTCGCGCAGGCGGCGGATGGGCCGGGTCAGCATCCGGGCCAGGATGAAGGTCAGCACCGCACTGACCACCAGCAGCGGCACGAGGTTGCCCCAGAAATGCGGCGAGCTCAGGACCTCGCGCGGCGGGGGCGGCTGCGGCAGCTCCAGGGCCATGGTCGCCGTGCCGCCCCGGGCCAGGGTCTTCACGGCCACGATGTGCGGCATGGCGCGGCCGAAGGCGTAGGGCCCGTCGTGCTCTTCGAGCAGGGCGTCCAGGTCGCGCCGGGTCTGGCCGTCGTGGGCGTCGCGTCCGGCGGTGCCCAGCAGGTCCTCGCCGTCGGGGCCGTAGAGGCGCAGGGTGGAGCGCAGCTGCGGGGCGTCGGCCAGCGCGTCTTCCAGCCCGGGCAGGCCGTCGCGGTCGTAGGTGTCCAGCAGCAGGCGCAGCTGGGTCTTGAACATCTCCCAGGCGGGCGGGTTGCGCGTGACGTCGAAATGCCGCTCGCCCAGCAGGCTGAAGACCAGGGCGTTGGCGGCCATGGACAGGGCCATGGTCAGCAGGAACCAGCACAGGATCTTGCCGAACAGGGTGTTCAGGGTGCGCGTCACCGGGCGGCGTCTCCGGCGAGCAGCGCCCCGGGCTCGGGGCGGCAGTAGATGTAGCCCTCGCCGCGCACGGCCTTGATGCGCAGGCCGCCGCCCTCGGGCTCGCCCAGCTTGCGGCGCAGGTTGGAGACGTGCACGGCCAGGCTGCGGTCCTCTGGCGGGAACTCGCGGCCCAGGGCCTGGCGGTAGAGGTCGTCGCGCGCCACGACGCTGCCCGCGTTGGCCAAGAGCAGGTGCAGCACGCCGAACTCGGCGTCCGTGAGGCGCACGGCCTCGCCGCGCACGCGCACGCTGCGGCTGTCCGGCACCAGGGTCACGTCGTCCAGGGTGATGGGCGAGGCCCCGCCCGCTCCGGCTCCGGAGGCGTCGCGCCCGTCGGGCCGGGCCCGGCGCAGCACGGCGCGCATCCTGGCCACCAGCTCGCGGGGCAGAAAGGGCTTGGCCAGGTAGTCGTCGGCCCCGATCTCCAGGCCCACGATGCGGTCCACGTCGTCGCCGCGCGCGGTGAGCATGACCACCGGGATCATGGACGTCTCGCGGATGCGGTGCAGGACCTCGAAGCCGTTGGCCCCGGGGAGCATCACGTCCAGGATCACCAGGTCGAACCCGCCGGACAGGGCCTGGCACAGGCCGCCCTCGCCGTCGTGGGCCGAGGACGAAACAAAGCCCTCCGCTTCCAGATACTCCGTCAGCAGGCGGCACAGTTCCGCGTCGTCGTCCACGATGAGAATCCGCTTGGCGTCCATGGCGTCCGGTGTCTCCCGCCTTTTGCCTACCCCAGCCCGCGTCCTTTGGGAAGCATGAATGCCCGTTGGCAATGTTAAGAAATGTTAAGCATTGTAATCCACATTTTACATTTCTAACACTGCATTAATTTTCATAGATGCTTCGTAGTCATATTAGACATTAATAAGATGAACCTGTGTTGTTTCTGCGCGCGCACGCGAATATTTTTTGAGCAGAAAAAAATTCGGCATGGATGAATCGTCGCTCACCGCTCGTACAACGTTTCAAGACACGAGCAGGATCGGCAAAACCCATCCTGAAGTGCCGATTCGGATTTGAGGGGAGTCAAACCGAATGCAGCTCAAATGGAGTCACGATGCGCGGTTCTCAAGCAACTTTCGACGATCTGGACGGGTGTCTCTCCGGTAACCAGCAGGCCTGGACCGATTTCACCCGACGCTACGCCGGTGTGGTCCACGGCGCGGTGAAGAGGGTCATCCAAGGCAGGATGCACCGGGCCAGCAACGACGACATCCAAGACGTGGCGCAGAACGTGTTCGTGCGCCTGGTGAAGAAGGACTTCCACCTGCTCAGGCGCTACGACGCGAGCCGCTGTGCTCTGTCCACGTACCTGACGGTCATAGCCCGCAGCACCGCCCTGGATTTCGTGCGCTACGGCTTCTTCAACTCCATCCCCCTGGACGACTTCGACCGCGACGCGCGGGTCGAGGCCCTGGAGCCCGAGGACGGGCCCGACTTCCCGTCGGGGCTGCTCACCGAGCGCCAGCAGATCATTCTCAGGCTCATTTTCTACAAGGATTACGACGTGCCCATGGTGGCCGAGGCGCTTGGGATCAAGGCGCAGACCGTGCGCTCCATCAAGCACCAGGCCCTGGCCAGGCTGCGCGACTACCACACGCAGGCCCAGGCCTCCTGAGCGGAACCAAGTTGGGGAGAAGACAATGACCGGACATGTGATCTGGGGAGATTTCACGAGCGCCCTGAGACGCCACGAACAAAGCCTGCTCGCGGGCAGGCGCGAGGCCTTCGGGGACGACTGTCCGGGGATGGTGGCCATCGGCGGGTACATCGACGGGACCCTGCGCGCAGCCGAGAAGGTCCGCGTGGAGGAACACCTGGCCCAGTGCCCGCTGTGCCGCCGCCTGGCGGTGGACCTGTACCTGCTGCTCAAGCACCGGGCCTCGCCGCCGCCCGAGGAGTTCATGCGCTTCCTGGACGGGCTGGTGCCCGGACAGGAGGCCACGGCCTAGGGCCGGGCCAGCGCCCGTCCCGCGCAACAATCCATCACGGAGGCAGACGCCATGTCCGTCAGCGTATCGCAGTACATCAACTCCACATACGACGCCACCCTCGCCGGCAGCGGGACCGCGTCCACGGAGCTGGACCGCGACGATTTCCTGCAACTGCTCATCGCGCAGCTGGAGTGGCAGGACCCGCTCAATCCCATGGAGGACACGGAGATGGTCTCCCAGCTGGCCCAGTTTTCCAGCCTGGACCAGCTCACGTCCATGAACGAGTCCATGGATTCGCTGTCGGAGCAGCTGGCCACGCAGATCGGCATGAGCGCCGTGAACTACATCGGCAAGGAAGTGGAGGCCTACGGCTCCTCCATGAGCAAGGACGGCGACTCCATCAGCACCGTGACCTACACCCTGCCCGAGGACGCCGTGACCGGCTACGCCCACGTCATCGACGAGGACGGGCAGATCGTGGCCAGCGTGGAGCTGACGGACCTTTCCGAAGGCGACCACGCCTTCGTCTGGAACGGCCTGAATACCAGCGGCGACGAGGCCGACGACGGCCAGTACGCCATCGCCTTCACCGCCGAGAACGCCGACGGCGAGAGCCTGAGCATCACGGCCCAGGTCTCCGGCACGGTGACCTCCGTCTACACCGAGAACGGGTCGACCATGCTCGGCCTGTCCGACGGCAGGACCGTGAACCTGCTCAACGTCGGCAAGATCGTCGACACCGGCGCGGGCGCCGAAACCGAAGAGTCCTGACGCAGTCAGCCAAGCGGAGAAACGTCATGAGCATCACCAGCACCATGTACAGCGGCATCGCGGGGATGCTGACCGCCAGCCAGGGCATGTCCGTGGTCAGCAACAACCTCGCCAACTCCTCCACCGTGGGCTTCAAGGGCTCCACCGTGACCTTCGAGGACACCTTCTACCAGGCCATCAACTCCGCCCAGGGCGTGAGCCAGGTGGGCACGGGCGTCACCGTCTCGGCCATCTACGGCAACTTCTCCCAGGGCGCCTACGAGACCAGCACCGACGCCACGGACCTGGCCATCGGCGGCAACGGCTTCTTCCAACTGGTGAGCCCGGACAACGGCCAGACCTACTACACCCGCGCGGGCGACTTCCGCTTCGACAGCGCGGGCTACCTCGTGGACTCCCACGGCTACCGCGTCCAGGGCTGGGAGGTGGACGAGTCCGGCTCGCCCGCCGGGGCCATCCAGTCCATCAAGGTGGACAACTCCCAGTCCCCGCCGAGCCCCACGTCCAGCGTGTCCATGTACCTCAACCTGGACTCCGACGCCGAGGACAACGCGGTGGACGCCGCAAACCCGTTCTTCGCCATGTTCGGCGCCTGGGACGGCACCGAGGACACGCCCCTGGGCGACGCGCTCTACGAGTACCAGAACACCATCACCGTCTACGACGAGAACGGCTCCTCCCACGAGCTGACCATCTATTTCGACCCCGTGAGCGGCGACAGCATGACCAACGCCGACGCGGGCTCCTCGGTCTGGGAATTCCTGGTGACCTGCGACCCGTCCGAGGACGGGCGGACCATCGACGGCACCGCCGTGGGCACCACCTCGGCGGCGGGCATGCTGATGACCGGGACCATGACCTTCAACTCCTCGGGCGAGATGACGGGCATGACCGCCTTCACCCTGGCCAGCGGCGCCGGCGGCAACATGTCCAGCCTGAGCAACTGGACCCCGGCGGACTTCTCCGACTCCGGCTTCCCGACCTTTACCGCCAACTTCACCGGGGCGGATACGGCCAGCGGCACCGGCGAGGCCGAGGCCATCGCCATCGAACTGGACCTGGGCATGGGCAGCGGGGACATCTCCGGCAGCGGCTGGAACGCGACCATGGCCGCCAACGCCGCGCTCATCGGCGACGACTACGCGCTGCTGGGCAACTACGCCGAGCCCGAGCTGCAGACCAGCTACACCACCAACTACGACAACTCCTCCACCACCCGCACCCAGGCCCAGGACGGCTACGCCTCCGGCTTCCTGCTGGAGCTGTCCGTGGACACCAACGGCGTGGTCACCGGGCGCTACTCCAACGGCCAGGTGGAGGACCTCTGGACCCTGGTCCTGGCGGACTTCACCAACCCCGACGGCCTGTCCCGTGCGGGCGGCAACCTGTTCTCCATGACCCGCGATTCCGGCGAGGCCGTCACCGGCACGGCCAACAGCGGCAGTTTCGGCAGCATCAGCTCCAACACCCTGGAGCAGTCCAACGTCGACATGGGCACCGAGATGGTCAAGATGATCACCCTGCAACGCGTCTACGACGCGGCGAGCAAGGTCATCTCCACCTCCGACCAGATGTTGCAGACCGTCATCGGACTGAAGCGGTAACGCGCTCCCCGCGCGCCGCCCGCGAGGGCGGCGCGCGACGGACCGGAGGCAGCCATGGCCGACTCCATGCTGACCATAGGCGGAAACACCCTCTCCGTCGCCTCGTACGCCATCAGCGTCTACTCCAACAACGTCGCCAACGCGGATACGGACGGCTACCGCCGCCGCACGGTGACGCTGTCCGACACGCAGACCATCCTCACGGCCAACGGGCTGGCCGGGACGGGCGTGGAGGTGGCCGAGGTCCAGCGCGCCTTCGACACCTACCTCGAGGCCCTGTACCTGGCCAAGTACACCGGCTCCATGCGCTGGGACACGGCCCAGTCCTCGCTGGAGGCCATCGAGAACGTCTTCGACCAGTCCGACGGCCTGGGCCTGGACACGTCCCTGGCGGACTGGTTCACGGCCTGGGAGGACCTGGCCCAGTACCCCGACGATCTGGCCGTGCGCACGGCGCTGACCAGCGCCACCGAGTCCATGACCTCGCTCATCCGCGACATGGCCGCGGACCTGGCCAGCCAGGAGGAGCTGATCGACGACCAATTGGCCGAGCAGGTGGACGACGCCAACGCCATCATGGGGCAGCTGGCGGACCTCAACGCCCAGATCGGCGCGCACCCCGGCGATTCCAGCCTGCTGGACGACCGCGACCGGCTGGTGCGCGAGCTGTCCGAGCTGGTGGACGTCCAGGCCCAATATCTGTCCAGCGGCAAGGTCGTGGTGCGCACGGCCTCGGGCCAGACCCTGGTGGACGAGTCCGAGGCCTTCGAGCTGCGCCTGGAAGGCCCGCGCTCCTGGTCCTCGCTGACCGGGGCCTCGACCTTCGACGGCGCCGTGTACTTCGACGGCAGCTCCTCCAACGAGATCACCCTGCAGGTGGTGGACCCCGGCGCGGCCGACGGCACGGCCACCTTCCGCGTGTCCTTCGACGGCGGCAGGACCTGGCAGACCGACGCCGACGGCAACGTCGCCCTGTACGCGGCCGACGCCGCGTCCGGCTCCGTGACCGTGGACGGCGTCGAGATCTGGTTCGGCGCGGCGGACGACGGATCGGCCGCCGCCTCCGGCGCCCTGGCCTCGGGCGACACCTTCACCGTGATGCCCAAGTCCGGCCTGTACTGGTACGAGAACACCTCGTCCTTCATGAACGTCACGCCCCTGTCCTCGGGCGGGGTGGACCTCTCCTCGCGCCTGACGGGCGGCTCCATCACCGGCCTGCTCACGGCCCGCGACCAGTACCTGGGCACCTACCGGGAAGAGCTGGACGCCCTGGCCGCCTCGCTGATCTGGGAGACCAACTACGCCCACAGCCAGGGCGCGGGCCTGAGCACCCTCTCGCAGATGACCGGCACCTACGCCGCGCAGGACGCCTCGGCCGCCCTGGCCGACAGCGGCCTGGCCTTCGCGGACCGCGTGCAGTCCGGCGGCCTGTCCCTGGCGCTGTTCGACGCGACCACCGGCGCGGCCCAGGGCAGCGTGAGCATCGACTTCTCCTCCGTGACCCCGGGCCGGAGCACCTTCGACCCCGCCGTCCACTCCCTGGACGACGTGGCCCAGGCCATCACGGACAGCACCTTGGGCGCCGTCACCGCCACGGTGACCAACGGCACCCTCTCGCTCCAGGCCGCCTCGGGCACGACCTTCCAGTTCGCCGGAGACACCACGGGCCTGCTCGCCGCCTGCGGGCTGAACACCTTCCTCACCGGCACCGGCGCCGAGGACATCGCCCTCAACCCGCTGGTCTCGGACCCCGAACGGGTCTGCGCGGCGGTGGTGGACGGGGCGGGCGAGGTCAACAGCGGCGGCAACGAGACCGCCCTGGCCATCGCCGCCCTGGCCTCCTCGGACGTGACCGTCACCACCAGGAGCGGCGCCGACGCCACGACCACCCTGCAGGACTACTTCGCGGCCCTGGTCTCCAAGGTCGGCACCGGCGTGTCCTCGGCCTCCTTCAGCGCCGACTACTACGCGGCCCTGGCCTCGGACCTGTGGAACCGGCAGGAGGAGGTCGGCGGCGTGAACCTCGACGAGGAACTGATCCGCATCGAGCAGTTCCAGCGCCTGTACCAGGCCGCGTCGAGCCTCATCGAAACCTCCAACGAGATGTTCGAGACGCTCATCGGGCTCGTCTAGGCAGCCGGGAGGACGCAATGCGCGTGACCAACAGCATGATCTTCGACTCGGTGATCTACAACACCAACAAGACCCTCGCCGAGTACTACGCGCTGTCGGAGAAGAACACGACCCAGCGCGAGATCAACCGCCCCAGCGACGACCCCGGCGGCACCGCCGTGGTCCTGGGCCTGCGGGCCCACGTCTCGCGGCTGGAGCAGTACCAGGCGAACATCGACACCGCCCGGGGCTTTTTGACCACCGCCGACGACGCCCTGAACACCATGAGCGAGCACGTCACCTCGGCCCGCGAGCTGGCCGAGCAGGCCGCCACGGGCACCCTGTCCGCCGAGCAGCGGCTGATGATCGCCGACGAACTGCGCGAGACCTTCTCCGAAATGCTCGCCGTGGCCAACACCGAGTACCTGGACGGCAGCATCTTCGCCGGGCAGCGCATCGACTCCGACGCCTACGAGAACAGCCTCTACGCCGACGTGCGCTCCGGGACCCTGACCCAGGCCGACGTGCTGTCCGTGTCCGGCGCGGCCGCGCGCAGCGTCCTGGTGCGCTTCGCGGACTCCGGCACCGTGGGCGGCGCGGCGGACCTGGACTACCAGTGGTCCGCCGACGGCGGGCAGACCTGGACCGACGCCACCCTGGCCGCCGGGGACACGGACCTCGTCCTGGGCACCTGCACCCTGTCCCTGGCCACCGGGGCCGCCGTCGGCGGCGAGGCCGACGCCGCCGGGCAGACCGAACTGCTGGTGCGCCCCGCCGCGACCTACGTCGGCGACACCGAGGACGGCGCGTCCGTGACCCATTTCGGCGCCTCCCCCGTGAGCGCGGCGGCCTCGGGCGTCTTCGCGGCCAACGTCGTGGTGCGCATCGACGCCGACTCGGACCTCTCCTCGACCATCGCATATTCCTACAGCACCGACGGCGGGGCGACCTGGGTCCCGGGCAACACCGCCGGGGGCGGCGTGCTCCCCGTGCCGGGCGGCACCCTGACCCTGACCCCGGACGGCGGCAGCGCCGTGACCGCCGGGGACCAGTTCACCATCGTGCCCGAGCAGGCCGAGGTCCGGCTGTCCATCTCCGACAGCGGCTCCGTGGCCGTGAACAACGTGGGCAAGGACGTCTTCGGCGGGCTGTACCAGGCCACCGGCGCGGACGAGGCCACCCCCGTGGACGGCGCCAACCTCTTCGAGACCATGGGCAGGCTCATCGGCGCCCTGGAGACCGACGACCAGGACACCATCGCCGACTGCCTGGACGCGCTGTACGAGGCCCAGGACGTGGTGTTGCAGGGCGCGGCGGACGTGGGCGCGCGCGAAGGCCGCCTGGACAGCGCCGAGGCCGCCCTGGCCCTGCGCATGGAAAGCGATACCAGTCTGATGAGCGGCATCGAGGACGCGGACCTGACCGTGCTGATGGTCGAGCTGACCGCCGCCGAAACCGCCTACCGCTCGGTGGTCGAGACCTCCTCGACCATCATGCAGCTGTCCCTGGTCAACCTGCTCTAGGAGGACGACCCCATGGCCGAATACGCATCCGGAGCCATCTACTTCACCGGGCTGGGCAGCGGCACGGACTTCGACTCCATCGTCGAGGCCACCATCGAGGCCGAAAGCTTCCGCCTGACGCAGCTCGAAGAGTGGCGCGACACCTGGGAGGAAAAGGCCGAGACCCTGCAGGAGCTGAACACCGAGCTGCTCTCGCTGCGCACCACCCTGAAGGGCATGGACACCATCGCCGAGTTCCTGGAAATGGTCGCCGAGAGCAGCGACGAATACGCCCTGACCGCCACCGCCGACGGCGACGCCGACACCGGCACCCACACCATCACCGTGGGCCAACTGGCCCAGAACGACGTCCTCGTCTCCACCACCGGCCAGAGCGACAGCTCCGACGCCGTGACCACCACAGACGCCGTGTTCGCCTACGAATACGCGGGCGATTCCTACAGCATCGACGTCAGCGCCGGGACCACCCTGTCCGGCCTGGTGGGGCTCATCAACGGCGCGGCCTCCAGCGGCGACGTCCGCGCCGCGCTGATCAACGACGGCAGCGAGTACCACCTGCAACTCTACGGCATGGACATGGGCGCGGCCAACACCGTGACCATCACCGCCGGGACCACCCTCAGCGGCTACGAGTCCGCCGACTTCGAACGGACCCAGACCGCCCAGAGCGCCCGGATCAAGGTGGACGGCTATCCCACCGCCGCCGACGCCTGGATCGAACGCGACTCCAACACCGTGGACGACGTCATCGACGGCCTGACCCTGACCCTCAAGGACACCGGCCAGGACATCCGCATCGGCGTCTTGGTGGACACCGAGGCCATCGACGAGAAGGTCACCGAGTTCGTGGACCAGGTGAACGCCATCCGCACCCTGCTGGACGAGCTGACCGCCGTGGACGACGACGGCGAAGGCTCCATCATGACCGGCAACTACGGCGTGACCATGGTCGAGCAGCGCCTCAAGGACATCACCGCCTCCTCGGGCGTCGGCTTCGAGCCCTACGACGAGGCCACCGGCCTGGGCGACCTGTTCACCAGCCTCTCGCAGATCGGCATCACCACCGACGCCGTGGAAGGCTCCGAGACCTACGGCCTGCTCATCTTCGACACCCTGGACGACAGCTTCACCAGCTTCGACGAGGCCCTGGCCGAAGATCCCCTGGCCGTGGCCATGCTCTTCGCGGCGGACAACGTCGGTCAGTCCTGGTCCTCGGACTTCTCCCACGTCTCCAACATCTCCGGCGTGACCACGCCCGGCGAACACGAGGTCAGCTACACCATCTCCGGCGGCGTCGTGACCGCCGCCACCATCAACGGCGAGGCCGCCACCATCAGCGGCAGCGAGATCACCGGCGCCTCCGGCACCACCGCCTCCGGCCTCACCGTGCGCGTGAACAACCTCGCCGACGGCGGCTACACCGGCACCGTCAGCGTCAAGCAGGGCAAGATCGCCCAGATGGTCGACGCCCTGGACGCCATCACCGACCCCGAAGACGGCACCCTGAACATCATCGCCGACAACTACCAGTCCATCGTGGACGACACCGAGACCCGCATCACCGCCGAGGAAGACCGCCTGGACTACAAGGAGCGCATGCTGCGCGAACAGTACTCCAGGCTGGAAGAAACCCTCACGGAATACGAAAGCCTGAACACGTCGCTGGAATCCCTGATCTCCAATCTCTCCACCGTGGAATAGGACCCGACAGCGACAGGAGGACCCATGTTCGAGAAAGAACGCCGCGAAGCCGCTCTGGCCGCCGAGGAAGCACTGCAACAGGCCGCCGAGGCCCACCTGCGCCGCCTGCTGATCACCGAGGCCTGCACCCGCCCGTTCCCGGGCCGGCAGCCCCCGCTGTGGTCGCCCCAGGGCCGCCCCGTGTCCGGCGTCAAATCCGTGGACGTGGAACGCCTGCGCCTGGAACGCGAGG
>CAYUIN010000014.1:9229-12665 GCA_964444695.1 uncultured Desulfocurvus sp. | reverse complement strand
CACGAGGAAGATCACGATGAAATACGACACGGACAGGCCAAGCCCCGTGCCATCCCCGACGGGCTTGGTCGTGTAAAACGGCTCGAAGACCTTGTCCCGCGCGTCTTCGGGGATGCCGGGCCCGTTGTCCTCCAACTCGATGACGGCCACCTCCCCTTCCGCGCGGATGGCGATCCTGATGGCGGGGGCCTCGGTGCCCGCCTCGGCCATGGCCTGGGCCGCGTTGCGCAACAGGTTCAGCAGGACCTGTTCGATCTCCGTGGGCAGGCAGGACACGGGCGGGAGGTCGGGCTCGACCTCCAGGACCACCCGGATGCGCTTGAAATCGTATCTCTTCTTGAGGTCGTAGTCCTTTTCCGCAAGGGACACCGCCTGCCCGGCCACCACACCGAGGTCGAAGGGCACCTTGGCGGATTCCGTGTTGCGGCTGAAGTTCAGCATGTTGCGGACGATCTCTGCCGCGCGCTGCCCGGCCTCGATCATCCCATCGATATATTTGTGGATATTGCGCTCTTCCAGATAGCGGTGCAGGATTTCCAGATCCAGGCCGAGGGGGGCGGCCACGTCCTGGTTGGCCGAAAAATCCTGGGTCAGGCGGCGCTGCATCCCCCTGGCGGACTGCAGGATGATCCCCAGCGGGTTGTTGATCTCGTGGGCCATGCCCGCCGCCAGGCCGCCCAGGGACAGCATCTTCTCGGTCTGGACCATCATCTGCTGCATGACCTTGGACTCGGTGACGTCGCGCACGACGAAGATGGCGCACGATTCTCCGGCGATGTCCACGGGCTGCCCCGTCATGGCGAAGCTGCGCCTGGTGCCGTCCTTGCGGATGGCCACGGCCTCGTAGTCCGAAACCAGCCCCTCCCGCAGGAAGACATCCCAGATCATGCCGTGCGACTCCAGGTCGGCCCAGAGCCCCATCTCCCGCGTGGTGCGGCCGATGGACTCGTCGCGCCCGTAGCCCGTGAGCCTGGTGAAGGCGTCGTTCACGTCCAGGATCACACGGTCGGCGATGCGCAGGATGACGATGCTGTAGGGCGCCAGGGCGTAGATCTTCGAGAATTTCTCCTCGGACAGCTTGAGCAGCCGCTCGGCCTCCTTGCGCTTGGTCATGTCCCGCATCAAGGCCAGCAGCAGCCGCTTTTCCCCCACCTGCAGGGAAGCCAGGGAGATTTCCACCAGGATCGCGCCGCCGTCCGGACGCTCGTGCACCCAGTCGAAGATCATCAAATGCCCCTGGCCCGCCTCGCGGATCATGGCGGCGGCCTTGGTCCGGCTGTCCTGCCCGTCCGGCTGCCTGGCCGGGGACAGTTCCCAGGGGCTGCGGCCGATCATCTCCCGGCGCGCCCTGCCGAAGACCCGCTCCGCGCTGGAATTGCAATCCACCACGGACGGGCCTTCCATGACCAGGATCGGGTCCTGGAGGGACTCGAAAAGCGTCCTGTAGCGAAGTTCGCTCAGGGCCAGGGCTCTTTCGGCCTCCCTCCTTTCGCTGATGTCCTCGATGGTCCCGTCCAGGAAGGCGGGGTTGCCCTGGTCGTCGAACTGCAGGGAGGCGTTGATCATGGCGAAGAACGGCTCCCCGTCCCGGCGCTTGAACTCGATCTCCAGCCGGACGCCTTCGGGGGTCGCCAGCAGGCTGTCCAGCAAACGGCGGCGGGTGGACGGGGCGGGATAGATGTCGTGCTCCAGGTCGCGGACGGCGGCCATCATCTCATGGGCGTCGTCGTATCCCAGCATCCGGGCCAGCGTGGCGTTGGCCTCCAGGAAACGCCCCTCGTAGCTGGTGCGGAAAATACCGATGGGGGCGTTGTTGAAGATCGCGCGGAATTTCTCTTCGCTCTTTGCCAGGGCCTGCTGCGCCCGCTTCTGCTCCGTCACGTCCACGGTCATGGAGAGCAGGCAGGGCAGGCCCCCGTAGTCGAACGGTACGGACGAATACAGGCTGTGGCGCATGCTCCCGTCCGGCATGATGCTGGGGGACTCCTGGTTGAAGACGCCGCCCACCCGCTGGATATGCTCGCGCATGGCGCGCGCCTCCTCGGCGGACAAGGGGATGATGCTCATGGGATCCAGGGCGGGCAGGTCTTCCCTGGTGACGCCGTAGGCCTTCAGGAAGGGCTTGTTGGCATCGACGAAGGCGCCGTCATCATGCCGCTGGATGACGATGGAAAACGGCGAGTTGTCGAAGACGGCCCGGAATCGTCGCTCGCTTTCCGCGAGGAGCTTCTGGGCGGCGATGGTTTCGCTGTTATCCAGAAGGATGGCGACGACGCCCTGCGACGCCCCGTCCTCCCCGAACACGGGCGTGGCCACGAGATCCAGGGCGCCCCCGGGGAGAGGAATCCTGGCATTGACCCGCTCCCCGGCAAGGCACAGCTCGAGCTTTTCCCAAAGCTCATCGGCCCCCTTGAACAAATCTTCCGCCTTGCGCCCGGCCTGCCCGCAGAGCCTCGAATGGGCCTGCCCCTCGAGGAACAGCACTTCGCCATCCACGGAAAGCTTGAACACAAGCGCGCCGGTGTTTTCCGCAAAGGCCTTCAATCCGGCAAGGTGGCTGGCCAGCCGTGCTTCGACCTCCCGGCGACGTTCGCTTTCCTTTGCCAGCAAGCCCCGGGCGGTCCGCACACGCCGCAGCAGGACGAGAACGGCGAATGCGCAAGAAGCACAGGCCGCCACGAGAAGCGACAAGACCAGGGAGGTGTTCATACGGGGCTCCCGGACTGAGCCGAGATGATATGAAAACGCATGCAATTCCTCCGGATGTCGATACGCCCGTCTCCGTCTTCCGGGCCGCCGCCACGGCCGATGCCGGGCTCGCAAGCCTCCTGCCGGGATCGGGCGGCGGGCCTGCGCATACGCTCCGCACGGGCGTCGCGCCCCCCATGACGCCCTCCTCGGTCGTCAGGGTGCGCCTGCGAACCCCGCCGCCGTGCGTCCGTCATTCATGCCCCGAAACACGTGTTTCGGCCAGCCTCAAATCCCGCCGCGTCGGCCCTGTCCAAGGGCAGGGGCATGAGGCGCAAGCCCCCCCATGACCGGGCCGAAACATACGACAAGCGCCCCCCCTGAACACCGAAAAACGGTCTCACCACGGGAACCGAGGCTTTCCGGCTCCCGCTTCCCACCCGCCATCCCGGGTCCCCTGGCCCACTGAATATGGATGACAGAAGCCTGGCGCTCGTCCCTGGCGAGGCCACTGCGCCGCCCCGGCCAACCCCCAGCCTGCATGAGCCTTGAATCGCCGAATACGGAACAGGCCGGGAACAAACAAAAAAAGTGGTTGCATCGGCCGAGGACAGCCAATGCAACCACGTAATTCTACTGGAGCCAGCGCGGAGATTTGAACTCCGGACCTGCTGATTACGAATCAGCTGCTCTACCAACTGAGCTACGCTGGCGTGGTGAAGCGGAGAGATTTGATAGCCAAGGCGGC
>CAYUIN010000014.1:0-9129 GCA_964444695.1 uncultured Desulfocurvus sp. | reverse complement strand
ACCAACTGAGCTACGCTGGCGTGGTGAAGCGGAGAGATTTGATAGCCAAGGCGGCTGTTGGCGTCAAGGGAAATTCGTCGAGCCGGGGGCCGGAGCTTCGTCGACTCCGCCGGGGCACGGGTTGTGCCCGTTTCCGCCCGGCCCACCGCCTAGGCCGCCGTTCGGCCCGCCGCTCGGCCTACCGCCCAGTCCGCCGCCCAGGCCGCCGCCCGGCTTGCCACCCGGTCCACCTCCTTCGCCGCCCTCGCCGTCCGCATCGGCCTCACAGCCGCGCGGCGCTCAGCCCTTGAGGCGGATTTCCACGGGGCCCGGGGCGTAGCCCTTGAACTGCTTCAGCATGCCCAGCAGCGCGCCGGAAAAGACCTGCTGCACGAAGGCGTTCATGGCCACCGGCTGGCCCGCCACGGTGACTTCCACGCCCGAACGGGCCGCGCGGCAGTCGTCGGCGGTGGCCTTGCCGGAGACGATGTCCCGGGCCATGGAGGCGCAATCCGGGCGGCCGCAGGAGCCGCAGTCCAGCCCCGGCAGGGCGAAGCCGCGCTCCAGGACCAGGTCCGCCAGGGCCGCGACGTCCGTCACGTGGGGCAGGCCGTAGCCCGGAACCTCGCCGTAGCTGGCCAGGGCCAGGCCCTGTTCCAGCTCGCCCGCGTCCGCCAGCTTGCGCAGCAGCATCACGCGCGGCAGCCAGCCCAGGTGCTTGCCGCCCTCCACCACCAGCACCTCGGCCTCCAGCAGCGGCAAGAGGTCCGCCAGGTGGCGCCGCCCCTCCCAGAACACGCCCGCCGACTCCCCGGCCAGCAGCGCCGCGCGGCCGTAGACCTTGCGCAGCCGCCAGCTGTCCGTGTCCTGGGCGTCGGCCTCGGGATGATGGGTGAACTTGGCCGCTGCGGCCTTTATGCCGCGCCGGGCCAGCTCCTCGCCCAGGGCCACGGCCAGGGTCGTCTTGCCCGTCTTCTTGTAGCCGACGATGCTCACGGCGATCATGCTGTCCCGCTCCTTTGGTTGCCGGTGTTGCGCCCCGCCGCGTCCGCCGGGGCAGCGCAGACGGTACACCAAGACCAGCCGGGGGTCGACACCTCCCGGGGAGGATCCGGCGCCCCGAAAGCGCGCCAGGCGCCGGGGAATGCCCTCGGCCATGCAACGCCTGGCCAGGGCATGCGCCGCCTTCGCAGCATGCCTCGACAAGCAGAATAAAGAAAACATATCGAAACGAAAAAGACGCATTGACACACGCAATACGGAAAACTAAAATAGACACACTGCCGGGTATTCCCCCTCAGCATCCTGGCAGAGCACCGGAGGGACAAGCGGCCCGTCCGCGACAGCGGGCCGCCCCTCCTTTTTCGATTCCCATATCGCCTTCACAATCCCTGCACAGAGTCATAAATAGATGGCAAACCGCGACTTCGCGGATTGTCCTGCACCGTTGCGCGCAAAAGCAACTTGTCCGCGCCGGAACGGACGGAAACGAACGCCGCGACGCCGCAGGGCAATGATCCTGAAACCCGGGAGGAATGCACGACGCGCGGCGCGCGGAGACGGCGGCCCGGCAGCACGGCGCGGGCCCATGCGACGGGAGCGGCCAGGGGCGAAGACGGCCCGGGGCGGAGACGGCCCGGGGCGAGACGGCCGCAAGCACGGGGCGGGGCGGCGCGGCGCGGCACAGGGTCCGGAGCCGGAAACGGCTTTGCGGGTGCGGGGAAATCGGTGCGCCCCAAGGGCCGGGGAATCCCGGTCGCGCGGGCAAGCGCACGCGGGGGGAGGCAGGAGACGGCGGGCCGGGCGGTCATGGGCCCGGGGCGTCCGCCTTCGGCGGCGCAAGGGGCGTCGCCCTTGGGATGCCCACCCGGGCGGCCTGCGGATCAGCCCAAGATGCGGGGCCCGGCCAGACTCAGGCCACGAACGCGGGATAGACCGAGGCCCGGGGGGCGGTCGCGGGGTCGTCCACCAGCCGTCCGCCGCGCAGATGGATCAGGTCGTCGGCCAGGGAGCGCAGCCAGGCCATGTCGTGGCTCACGGCCACCAGGGTCGCGCCCCACTGCTCGCGCGCGGCCAGGGACGCATCGCGGATGCGCAGGGCGCTCTCCTCGTCCAGGCTGGCCGTGGGCTCGTCCAGGAGCAGGACCTTGGGCCGCAGGGCCAGCCGCGCGGCCAGGGCCACCCGCTGGGCCTCGCCCCCGGACAGCTCGTACCAGGCCCGCCGGGCGAAGGAGTCCGGGTCCAGGCCGACCATCTCCAGGGCCCAGCGCACGGTCTCGCGCTCGCCGCGCAGGCCGCGCACCTTCAGCCCGTAGGCCACGTTGGCCGCCACGGAACGCTTGAGCAGATACGGCTCCTGGGTCAGCAGGGTCACGTCGCGGCGCAGGGCGTCGCCGTTCTGGCCGCAGAGCCTGCCGTGGAACCAGACGCTGCCCTGGGCCGGGTCTTCGAGCATCGCCAGCAGGCGCATCAGCGTGCTCTTGCCGCTGCCGTTGGGCCCGGCCACGCCGAGAATGCGCCGCGCCGGAACCACCAGCTCGTCCAGTTCCAGGGCCACGCGCCCGCCGTAGTCCTGGCGGATGCCTTCCAGCCGATACGCCGCTTCACTCATTTGTTGGCCAGCCTTCTCAGGGAAACAACGGACAGGTTCACGGCGAAGGCCACCAGCAGCAACACCAGGCCCAGGGCGATGCCCATGGCGAACTGGCCCTTGCCCGTTTCCAGGGCGATGGCCGTGGTGATGGTCCTGGTGTGCCATTTGATGTTGCCGCCGACCATCATCGAGATGCCGACCTCGGAGACGATGCGCCCGTAGGCGGCCACGGCGGCCAGGGCCACGTGGAACCGGGCCTCGTAGAGGGTGGTCATCAGCTCCTGGCGGCGCGAGGCGCCCAGGGTGCGCAGGGTCTGGCCCAGGCGGGCGTCCATGCCCTCCACGGCGTTGGCCACCATGGCGATGACGATGGGCAGGCCGAGGATGACCTGGCCCACGGCGATGCCGGGCAGCGTGAACAGCATCCCCAGCTCGCCCAGCGGCCCGCGCCGCGAGAGGAAGGCATAGACCAGCAGGCCGATGACCACGGTGGGGAAGGACAACAGCGTGTCCACCACCATGCGCAGTGCCCGGCGCCCGGGGAAGCGCGCATGCCCGAGCACGAAGCCCAGCGGCGCGCCCAGGACCAGGCTGGCGACGATGGACATGGTGGAGACGGCCACCGTGATGCGGATGGCCGAATACGTTTCCTCATGTCCGGAAAGAAGCAGTTCGAAGGCCCGAACCAGGCCTTGGAGCAGATAATCCATGCGCTGCGCCCCGAGGGAAAAGCGGGGGCCCGCCAGGGGCCCCCGCACTGTGGTCTTCTCTGTCGCCTTGCGGCGCTACTTGCCCGCGTTGGGCGTGAACAGCGGCTTGCCCAGCAGCTTGAAGTCGCCGATGGCCTTCTGGGTCTTTTCCGAAGCCATCCACTCGATGAACTTCTTGGCCAGGTCGTACTTCACGTTGGGGCACTTGGCCGGATTCACGGCCAGGGCACTGTACTGGTTGAACAGGGTCTTGTCACCCTCGACCAGGACCACCACCGGCGGGTTGCCCCCATTGTCGGCCTCGAATTTGATGAAGGTGCCGCGGTCGGTCATGGTGTAGCCGTTCTTCTCCGCAGCGATGCGGATGGTGGCCAGCATGCCCTGGCCGGTCTGGACGTACCAGTCGGCCTTGTCGGGAACGGCCATGCCCGCGCTCTTCCACAGGGACAGCTCCTTCTTGTGGGTGCCGGAGTTGTCGCCACGGCTGGCGAACACGGACTTCTTCTCGGCGATGGTCTTCAGCGCGTCGGCGACGCTCATGCCCTTCACGCCCGCCGGGTCGGCCGCCGGGCCCAGGATCACGAAGTCGTTGTACATCAGCTGGGTGCGGTCGATGGCGGCGCCGGCCTCGACTTCCTTCATCTCCGAGGCCGGGGCGTGCACGAGCAGGACGTCCACGTCGCAGTTGCGGCCCATGGCCAGGGCCTTGCCCGTGCCCACGGCGGTCCATTGCAGCTCGATGCCGGTGTCCTTGGTGAACATCGGGGCCAGGTCGTCCAGCAGGCCGGTGTTGTCGGTGCTGGTGGTGGTGGCCATCAGCAGCTTGGCGTTCTCCGCCTGCGCGGCGCCGGGGATGAGAAACATCACCAGCATGGCGGCGATCAGCAGAAATTTTTTCACGTCATGACTCCCTTTTCTATTGGTTGCACAAATTCTTCCGCAATTCGAACCGAAACCAACCAAATGTCATAGTTACGCATATCCTACCAGGAAGTCCATGAACTTCGAGCATAGGCAAGAACTGGCACATGCCCATCCAAGCATAAGAATAATGGTTTCAGGGAGTTCCGAAAATCCGGCGGAATTTTACCTCGTCTTATGCACGCTCTGACACATGCCCAACGAAGCATAAAAGGCTTTTTTTAGGCACATATCGAGGAAAACCAAAGAGTTGTCTTCCTATTCCCATACCCAGGTAAAGTGTATATCTTTGCGTGAATCCCGACTCAACCAACCACGAGGAATCCACGCATGCCCCTGACCCAGGAAACCGAACTGCGCCTGCTCCGGTCCCGCATCGACCAACTCAAGAAAAAGGACCATATCCCGGCGGAACTGCTGGATCTCGTGGCCCAGGTCTACACCCGCCAGATCGAGGACGCGCCGCTGCACGAGGTCCAGCTGCCCAGCGACGAGGCCCTGGCCTCGGACCACGAGCACCTGCAGGGCAAGCCCGTGCTGTACCGCGAGGACTTTCCCCTGGACGGGGCGCGGGTCAAGGCCCTGTTCGAGGAGTTCCTGCGCCTGCTGCTGGAGCGCTCCGGGCCCATGGCGGAAGCCGCCTCCGTGGTCGCCGCCGCCGTGGCCGCCGGGGAGCCGACCCTGGACCAGTGCCTGCGCGCCCACCTCGAAGGCAACGAGGAATTCTTCAACGAATTCGGCAAAAAGACCCCGGAAGCCCCGCGCGTGCTGGCCTTCCTGATCCAGTCCGCCGCCGCCCCGTCGGTGCTGTCCGTGGCCCGGGCGCTGGCCGGGCGCCACGACGCGACCAAGTCCTGGCCGCACGCCCACTGCCCCGTGTGCGGCAGCCTGCCGCTCATCGGCGAGCTGCGCGACAAGGCGGGCCTGCGCCACCTGTCCTGCTCCTTCTGCCGCACCAGCTACCGCGTGCCGCGCCTGCAATGCGCCCTGTGCGGCGAGCAGGACCACAAGAAGCTGTCCTACTTCAAGGCCGACGACGAGACCGGCTACCGGGTGGAGGTCTGCGAGACCTGCAAGATGTACATCAAGACGGCGGACTTTCGCGAGCTGGACAAGCGCGTGCTGCCGCTGCTGGACGATCTGGAGTCCCTGTCCCTGGACATCCTGGCCGGAAACGAGGGCTACAGCCGCCCGACCCTGTCCGGCTTCGGATTTTAAGGACGCGCCCATGGCCCCCCGCCGCGACGACCTTCCCGCAGGGCTGAGCACCCAGGACTGCCGCCAGTTCAAGGACGGCTCCTGGCGCGACTTCACCGACACCGTGACCCCGGAGACGGCGCTGACGCTGTTCTGGCCGGGCCGCGAGCCCGTGCGCCTGTGGGCCTTCGCCGAGGACCTGGAGTCCCTGGCCCTGGGCCACGCGCTGCTGGACATCTGCGCCCCCGGGCAGCGGCCGCGCCTGGAGGAGCGCCGGGACCTGGAGTTCATCCTCGGCCCGGACCCCGAGGCCGCCGCGCCCGAGCCCGCCCCGCGCGCGGCCCTGGGCCCGCAGGACGTGCTGGGCGCCATGGGCGGGTTCATCGAGGCCGGAGGCCGCTGGGACGCCACGGGCTGCTTCCACCGCGCCGCCGCCTACGACCCCCTGTCCGGGCGCTTTTTGCGCCACGTGGAGGACATCGGCCGCCACAACTGCGTGGACCGGCTGGCGGGCTGGGCCCTGGCGGCGGGCGAGCCGCTGGCGGGACGGTTCCTGTTCATTTCCGCCCGGGCCACGGCCTCGCTGGTGCGCAAGGCCGCGCGGGCCGGGTTCTCGGCCATGGTCAGCCGCTCGGCGGTGACCACGGCGGGCGTGGCGGCGGCGGCGGCGGCCGGGCTGTCCATGGGCGGGTTCGCGCGCACCGCGCGCTTCACGGTCTTCGCCGACCCCGGCGCGCTGTTCGACGGCGCCGGGCACGTGGCGCCCCCGGCGCCCGCCGGGGAGGACGCATGAGCCCCCTGTCCGGACTGGTCCTGGCCGGCGGCAAGAGCACCCGCCTGGGCACGGACAAGGTGGTGCTGCCCGTGTCCGGCGGCACGCTGCTGGCGCGCTCCGTGGCCCTGGCCTCGCGCTTCTGCTCCCAGGTCTGGGTCTCGGGCCGCAACCCGCTGGGCCTGGACGTGGACGCCCCCTGGCTGCCCGACGACACGCCCGGCATGGGCCCGCTGGGCGGCATCCTCACCGGGCTGGCGCACATCGGCGGGCCGCTGCTGGTCCTGGCCTGCGACCTGCCGCTGATGGACGAGGCCACCGTGGCCCGGCTCATCGAGGCCCGCGAGCGGCGCCCCGAGCAGGCCGTGATGACCACCTTCCTGCAATCCTCCACCGGCTACATCGAGGCCCTGGTGGCCGTGTACGAGGCCGGGGCCGCGCCGCTGCTGGCCGAGGCCGGGGAGCGCGGGATGTACAAGCTTTCCCGGGCCGTGCCGCCCGAGGTGCGCCACCACGTGCCCTACGGGCAGGACGAATCCCACGTGTTCTTCAACGTCAACTATCCCGCGGACCTGGCGCTGCTCAGGCGCGTCCAGTCCATGGAGCAATGCGGATGACCCGGACCCGTCGCTGCTTCCGGGGCGGCCTGGCCGCCGCCGCCCTGGCCCTGCTGCTGTGCTTCGCCGCTCCCCCCGCGGCGGGCGGCCTGGAGCCGGACATCGGCACCGTGGATTCCCTGGGCCTGGCCCGGCTCATCGACCAGGCCCGGGGCCGGGTGGTGGTGGTCAATTTCTGGGCCACCTGGTGCGGCCCGTGCCGCACGGAGCTGCCGGACCTGGAGCGCCTGCGCGCCGGGACCCCGCAGTCCGAGCTGGCCATGTTCGGCGTCTCCGTGGATTTCGACCGGGACATGCTGCGCGAGTTCCTGCGCGACAATCCCTTCTCCTACCCCACGTACTTCGCCGATTCCGCGCTGATGTCCGAACTGGAACTGGACGCCATACCCAAAACCTGGGTATTCGCCCCCGACGGCACGCTGGTGCAGGACCACGAGGGACCGCTGAGCTACGAGGCCCTGCGTTCCGTGGTCGAACTCGCACGCGGCGGCGCCGCAAAGGAGGAATAGATGCTCGTCGACGGATACGGCCGCGAGGTCAGCTACCTGCGCCTGTCGGTCACAGACCGCTGCAACCTGAATTGCTTCTACTGCCGGGGCGACGGGCAGGACGTGCCCTTCATCCCGCATGAGGACATCCTGACCTACGAGGAGATGCTGACCCTGGCCAAGGGCGCCCAGGCCCTGTCCGTGGCCAAGCTGCGCCTGACGGGTGGCGAACCCTTCGCCCGGCGGGACTTCCTGGCCTTCCTCGGCATGCTGCGCGAGGAGTGCCCGGGGCTGGACGTGCGCATCACCACCAACGGCACGCTGCTGGCGGGCAAGGTGGCCGCGGCCAAGCACCTGGGCATCCGGCGGATCAACATCTCCCTGGACACCCTGGACCCCGAGAAGTTCCACAAGGTCACCGGGCGCGACATGCACTCCCGGGTCCTGGAAGCCATCGAGGAGTGCCTGCGCTACGACATCAAGGTCAAGATCAACGTCGTGGCCATGAAGGGCGTCAACGACATGGAGCTGCCGGACTTCGTGCGCCTGGCGCGCGAGAACCCGGTGGACGTGCGCTTCATCGAGTTCATGCCCATCGGCTCCTGCACGCGCTGGGACGTGACCAGCACCTGGACGGCGGCGGAGATCGTGGCCGACGCCGGGCGCATCGCGCGGCTCACGCCCGTGGAGCGCCACGGCCGCACCGGCGGCCCGGCCCGGGTCTACACCATCGAGGGCGGCCAGGGCCGCATCGGCGTCATCTCCCCGATGTCCGACCATTTCTGCAAGAGCTGCAACCGCCTGCGCGTGACCAGCGACGGGCGGCTGAGGACCTGCCTGTTCTCCGACCGCGAATACAGGCTGCGCCCCGCCCTGCGCCACCCGCGCCTGGGCATGGACTCCGTGGTGCGCATCATGCGCCGGGCGCTCAGGACCAAGCCCCTGGGCTACGAACTGCTGGAACTGCGCCGCAAGGCCCAGGTCTGCGACAAGATCATGTCATCCATCGGCGGGTAGGCCATGTTCCTCGATCCGGAACAGCTCGACAGGCTCCTGGAGAGCGAAGAAGCGGCCCAGCGCTACCTGCGCGGGCACTGCTGGGACAATCACCAGCGCTTCTGCCCCCGCTGCCGCAGCCGCAAGAACTACGCCCTGAAGAGCGGACGGCGCCGCTGCGCCCGCTGCCGCTACACCTTCCACGACTTCTCGGGCCGCTGGATCAACAACTGCAACCTCTCGGCGCGGGACTGGCTGCGCGTGCTGCGGCTGTTCGCCGACGAGGCCACGGCCCAGCAGGTGGGCCGCGAGCTGGAGCTGTCCTACAACACGGCGTACAAGGCCGTGAACACCATCCGCTTCGCCATCGTGGCCCGGGCCCTGGACGCCAAGCAGCTCCTGGGCGAGACCTCCTCCCTGGGCCTGAACCTGCCCGGGCGGATGCTCAAGGACCGCGCCGACCACCCGCGCGGCGTGGACACCCCGGTCTTCGGCATCATGGACCGCCGCGAATGGGTCTTCGTGGACCTGATCCCCGGGTTCGACGCCGAGACCATCCTGCACTTCCAGCTCAACTTCCAACTGGCCGCCGTGCGCCAGGGCAACGTGGTCTACACGGACCGCTACCAGCGCTACGACACGCTGATCTGCTGCGTGGGCAACTCGCCCACGGCCCAATACATCAAAAGCTCCAAGCGCGGGGTGAGCATCGACGACTCCGACGAGGGCTTCTGGCGCTTCGCGGGCCAACGCCTGCTCAAGTACCACGGCGTCACGCCCCAGCGCTTCCCGCTGTATCTCAAGGAGCTGGAATTCCGCTACAACTCGCGCAACAAGGACCTCCTGCCCCTGCTCG
>CAYUIN010000013.1:0-13063 GCA_964444695.1 uncultured Desulfocurvus sp. | reverse complement strand
GCAAGAGAAGAACCGTCCGTGCCGCCCGAGTCGTGATCATTCGCGCATCCTCCGCGTGTTGATGGTGCAATCAGGCGCCCCGGCCCGCAGTCGTCGTGCCCGTAACCGCCCAGGCGGATGGTGAAGGGGCCCTTCCCGGGAGCGCCAGCGCGGCCCGGCGCGGCTACCTGCGGCGCAGCACGCCCGCCAGCACCGTCCCGGCGGCCTCGGCCCGGGCCGGGTCCACGTCGCGGGCAAGCACGGCGACGAAGGCCTGCATCTGGGCCTCGGTCAGGCCGGTGTTCATGGCCGCGCCGAGGTGGAACCCGAGTTGCCCGGCGGTGCCCGTCATGGCCGCCAGGGCGGCGACAGTGGCCAGCTCGCGCTGCTGGTGGGTCAGCACGTCGCGGGCGAAGATGTCCGCGAACAGGTGTTCCTTCAGGTAGACGTCCACGATGGGCGCGAACAGCTGGTACCCGGCGGGCTCGGGGATGGTCTCCCACCCGGCGAGCCGGGCGCGGACCTGGGCGCCGTAGGCGTCCTTGTCCATGTCGGCGGGCAGCGGCGTGGCTTCCTTGCCCTGGACGTCGACGATACCCGCCGCCTCCCGCTCGCCCATCACGGCCATGAAGGCATGCAGGGCGTTGAGGCTGCGGGGGAACCCGGCATAGGCGTACAGCTGGGCGATGACCTCCTTGATCTCGTTGACCGTCAGCCCGGCCTCCAGGCCCTTGACCAGGGCGCCCTTCAGGCGCTCGATGTCGCCGTCGGCGGTAAAGGCCGCGATGGGGATGATGCCCTTCTGCCTGGGATCCAGGGCCTCGGCACCGTCCTGCGAAGCGGCGGCGCGGATGGGCATGGCGGTCAGGCCAAGGGCCATTAGTGAGAAGACTATGGTTTTCATTGCATGCTCCGTCCTGACTCGGGTGGTGGTCCATTGCGGGGGCGAGGCAAAGGCGCTCCCCGGCGCCATGCCGGGGAGCGAACCTTTGCCGGGCTACTTGAGGGCCTTGCCGAAGAAATCCTCCAGCTTGTCAAAGGGAATCATGTCCGTGCGGTCATAGAGGTCGATGTGCCTCGCGCCGGGGACGATGACCAGTTCCTTGGGCTCGGCGGCCAGCTTGTAGGCGTCCTCGGTGAAGTAGCGCGAGTGCGCCTTCTCGCCCATGATGAACAGGATCGGGCGGGGCGAGATGGTGTCCACGTAGTTCATCAGCGGGAAGTTGGCGAAGGCCATGGTGCTGGTGGTCGTGAACGCGGCCTGCGCGCGGGGATGGTGGCCGCGCTTCATGGCGTAGTACTCCCAGAACTCGCTGGTGATGGGGTCCAGCCCGTCGGGGATGGAATCGGCGGGCGTGGTCGGGAAGCCCTCGGGCAGCGCCGGGGTGCCGTTCTCGAAATCCTTCCAGCGCTGCTCGCCCAGGTCCGCGAGGGCCTTGGTGCGCTGCTCGGGGGTCATGGAGTCCTGCCAGCCGTTCCGCAGCAGGCGGGTCATGTCGTACATGCTCGCGGTGGCCACGGCCCTTATGCGCTGGTCGGCCTGGGCCGCCTTGAGGGCGAACGCGCCGCTGCCGCAGATGCCGATGACGCCGATCCTGTTCCTGTCCACGAAGGGACGGGTGCCCAGGAAGTCCACGCCCGCGCTGAAATCCTCGGAGAATATCTCGGGGGAGGAGACGTGGCGGGGCTGGCCGCCGCTCTCGCCGTTGAAGGATTCGTCGAAGGCGATGGCCACGAAACCGCGCTCGGCCATGGTCTGGGCGTAGATGCCCGCGCCCTGCTCTTTGACGCCGCCGTACGGCGTGCCCACCACGAGGGCGGGGAGCTTCCCTGACGCATCCATGCCCTTGGGGGTGTACATGTCGGCGGAAATGGTGATCCCGTACCGGTTGGGGTAGGAGACCTTCTCGTGGTTCACCTTGTCGCTCAGAGTGAACGTCTTGTCCCAGGCCATGGTTTCCTCCGCATGGGCGGTGGCCGTTCCGATCAGGACGGCGCAGGCCACCAGCATGGACTTCATGAGTCCGTTTTTGATGTGCGAGATGTGCATTGGTTTTTCCTTTCCTTCAGTATGGTGCCCGGCTCGCGCGCCCTACAGCGCGGAGCGGAAGATTTCGACCATGTCCGCCACGCTCATCGGCGGGCGTCCGGGCAGGTTGCCCAGGCCGTCGCTGACGATCTTCAGGGTGTCCTTGGCGTAGGTCTCGAACAGCGAGTCGTCGATGCCCAGCTCCGAGAACCGCGTGGGGCAGCCGATGGAGCGCAGGAAGGCCTCGAAGGCGTCGATGCCCGCCAGGGCCAGGGCCAGGTCGTCCCTGCCGCCTGGCGCCAGGCCGAAGACCCGCTCGGCGAACTGCGCGAACTTGGCCGGGGCGTCCTTGGCCGCGAAGCGCATCCAGGCCGGATTGATGACGGCCAGGCCCGCCGCGTGGGTCACGTCGTGGTAGGCGGAGACGGTGTGCTCCATCATGTGCACGGGGTACGGGGCGTTCGTGCCCACCTGGACCCAGCCGTTCAGGGCCACCAGGGCCGCCCACTGGATCTGGGCCCGCGCCTCGAGGTCGCTGCCGTCGGCGATGGCCCTGGGGCCCCACTCCAGGGCGGTGAGGATCACGCCCTCGGCGAAGCGGTCCTGGATGGGGGTGTTGTCCACGCCGTTGAAGTAGGCCTCGGTGACGTGGGTGATCAGATCGCACACGCCGTAGGCCGTCTGATCCCTGGGCACGCTCACGGTCAGCTCGGGGTCGACGACGGCGACCTTGGGGTACAGCAGCGGGTTCTGGATGAAGGACTTGACCGTGGTCTGCTCGTTGGTGATGACCGCGCCGCAGTTGGACTCGGAGCCCGTGGCGGCCAGGGTGGGCACCGTGATCACGGGCAGGGCCCCGGTGGGCACGTGGGGCCTGTCCTGGCCGTGCCAGATCATGTCCCACGGGTCGCCGTCGTACAGGGCCGCGGCGGCCATGACCTTGGAGGCGTCCATGACGCTGCCGCCGCCCAGGGCGACGATCACGTCGCAGCCCTCGTTGCGGGCGATGTCCGCGCCGCGGGCCACGGAGGTGATGCGCGGGTTGGGCTCCACGCCGGAGCACTGCGCCACGGCCACTCCGGCCGCCTTCAGGCTGGCCACGGCCTTGTCGAACACGCCGCTGCGCTTCACGCTGCCGCCGCCGGTGACCAGCAGGGCCTTTTTGCCGTATGCGCCGACCACCTCGCCGAGCCTGGCGATGTTTCCGGCACCGAAAATGACTCGGGTGGGATTGTAGAAATCAAAATGCATGACGACCTCCTTGGTTGCCTCGTTCTTGAACAGCAGAATACGGCCGCGCAGGCCCGGCAGGAACACACGATCCTCTCGAAAGATTGCCCGTTTCTCTTTGGGAATGCGCGGATCGACGTTTTTTCGGCTGAAACCTTGCCTGAAAGTTCCTGGGCGGGGAGCGGAAACTCCCCCGCATTGTCAAGATACGGCAGCGGCGGCCCCCGGTGAACGCCTGTTTCTCTCAAAACCTTGCCCAATCCTCTCCACGGTTCAGGTTCCTGTTGCCCATGGCCCGGGAATGGTGTTCATAATAGGGCCGACCCCATGGAGGACCGACCCATGTCTGAACTTACCGATTTGATAGAAAGTTTTGATCCGGCCGAGGCCGCCGTCACGGAAACCGGGCTGGCTGGCGTGCGTTTGTTCAAGGAATCGAAGCCCTTTGCCAAAAGGCCGCTTCTGTACAATCCGGGCATCTGCATCGTCGCCTCCGGCTACAAGATCGCGCACCTGGCGGAGCGGACCTTCCGCTACGACGTGGACAACTACCTCGTGGCCTCCGTGACCATGCCCTTCAAATGCGAATCCCATCCCGACGAGGACAAGCCCCTGCTCGGGGTGTTCATCGACATCGACATGCCCCTGCTGCGCGACCTGATCACGCAGATGGACCTGCAGGCGAAGATGAAGGGCCTGTCGGAAAAGGACTTCGCCCTGGGCATCGGCCCGTCGGAGATGAACAAGGACATGAAGGAGACGCTCATCAAGCTGCTCAGGGCGCTCGGGTCCGAGCAGGAGACCAGGATCCTGGCCCCGGGGCTGGTGCGCGAGATATACTACCGGGCGCTGACCGGCAGCCAGGCGCCGATGCTCTACTCCCTGGCCATGGGCAGCAGCTCGTTCTCGCAGGTGGCGCGGGTCATCGGCATCATGCAGGAGGACTACGCCAAGAAGCTCGACGTGGAGCAGATGGCCGGCGCGGCGAACATGAGCGTCTCGGCCTTCCACAAGGCCTTCAAGGAGGTCACCTCCGAATCGCCCCTGCAGTATCTGAAGAAAATCAGGCTCTCCATGGCCCGGGACCTGATCATCCAGAAGCAGATGAAGGCCTACCTCGCGGCAGACGAGGTGGGCTACGAAAGCCCCTCGCAGTTCAGCCGCGAGTTCAAGCGCTACTACGGGCACAGCCCGGCCGAGGTCATGCGCGAGATGCGCACGGCCTAGCGGCGCACAACCACTTCCCAACCAAGGAAAAGACAATGTCCGACACAAACCACACCGTCCTGTTCGGGGAAGGCCCCGAAAACACCGCATACGCCAAGTATTTCACGGGCCAGAGCTACCTGAAGATGCTCGCCACCGAAGGCATCTTCATCGGCAACGTGACCTTCGAGCCCGGCTGCCGGAACAACTGGCACATCCACAACGCCGACAAGGGCGGCGGCCAGATCCTGCTGTGCACCGACGGCACCGGCTGGTTCCAGGAGTGGAACAAGCCCGCCCGTAAACTCAGCCCCGGCGACGTGGTGCACATCCCCACCGGCGTGAAGCACTGGCACGGCGCCGCCAAGGACAGCTGGTTCACCCACGTGGCCGTCGAGATTCCCGGGGAGAACACCAGCAACGAATGGCTGGAGCCCGTTTCCGAAGCGGACTACGAGGCCCTGTAGCGGGCAAACCAGGCCCGCGCCCGCAGGGACGGGCGCCTTCGCCCCGGCGCGCGGCGGCCCCCGGCTCGGGCGACCCGCGCCACGGCGGCCGGAACACGGAGACCCGATGCCAAGACGGAGAAAGACCATTTTCACGCTCATCCTGATGCTGCTTTTCGGCCTGACCGTGGCTTCCTGCGCCCTGCTGCGGCACAAGCAGTTCGGCGCGGCGCCCGAAGGCGAGCGGCTGCGGCGGATACAGGCCTCCCCCAACTACGCCTTCGGCGAGTTCGGGAACACGGTCCCCACGCCGATGCTGGCCGAAGGCCAGAGTACGCTGAAGATCCTCGTCCACGGCCTGTTCACCCGCAGCGAGCGGCTGCGCCCGACGGCCCCGCTGCCCACGGTGCGGACCGCCCTCACCGGTCCCGACGCCCCCGGCCAGGACGAGGACATGGTCCTCTGGCTCGGCCACTCCTCGTTCTACATCCAACTCGGCGGCAGGCGCATCCTGGTGGACCCCGTGTTCAACGACCACGGCTCGCCGCTGCCCTTCCTCAACAGGACCTTCCCGGGCACGGACATCTACACCCCGGCGGACATGCCGGAGATCGACGTGCTGCTCATCTCCCACGACCACTGGGACCACCTGGACTACAAGACCGTGGCGGCGCTCAGGGACAAGGTGGGCAGCGTGGTCTGCCCTCTCGGCGTCGGCGCGGACTTCGCGCTCTGGGGCTACCCGGCAAGCAGGATCCACGAGCGGGACTGGTGGGAGACGGGCATCCGCTTCGACGGCGGGCCGACCATCACCGTGGTCCCGGCCCGGCACTATTCCGGCCGCCTCTTCGACCGCAACAAGACGCTGTGGGCCGGATTCGTCATCGAAACCCCGCGGACCAGGCTGCTGCTCAGCGGAGACAGCGGCTACGGCCCGCATTTCGCACAGATCGCCCGCCGCTTCGGGCCCTTCGACCTGGTCGCCCTGGACGGCGGGCAATACGACGCCCGCTGGCCGCTGATCCACATGACCCCGGAAGAGGCCGCCCGGGCGGCCGAGGACCTGGGGGCGGGCGCCCTGCTCCTGGCCCACGCCGGGAGGTTCTGCATCTCCGAGCACCCGTGGGACGAGCCGTTCATGCGCATGGCCGAGGCGAGCGCGGGCAGGAGCTTCCGCCTCCTGACCCCGAAGATCGGCCAGCCGGTCCGCCCCGGCGACGCGGGCCAGCGCTTCGACCGCTGGTGGGAAGGCCTCGATTGATGTACCTTCGGCGAGGCACACGGCGACAGGCCACGACCGACGCGGAATGATCCGCGACGAACCATCCTTTGCAGGGGAATCAGATGGACAAAGCGCGCGTCTTCTTCACGGACTTCAGGACCAAGGCCTTCGGCGACGGCCTGCCCACCAAGCTGAAGAAAATGCTCAGAAAGGCCGGTCTCGGCGAAATCGAGATGCAGGGCCGGTTCGTGGCCATCAAGCTGCACTTCGGCGAGCTGGGCAACATCAGCTACCTGCGCCCCAACTACGCCCGGGCCGTGGCCGACCTGGTCAAGGAGCTCGGCGGCAAGCCCTTCTTGACCGACTGCAACACCATGTACCCCGGCAAGCGCAAGAACGCCCTGGAGCACCTGGAATGCGCCTGGGAAAACGGCTTCACGCCGCTGACCGTGGGCTGCCCGATCCTCATCGGCGACGGCCTGAAGGGCACGGACGACGTGGAGGTCCCGGTGGCGGGCGGGCAATACGTGGAAAAGGCCAAGATCGGCCGGGCCGTCATGGATGCGGACGTGTTCATCAGCCTGACCCACTTCAAGGGCCACGAGATGACCGGCTTCGGCGGCACCATCAAGAACATCGGCATGGGCTGCGGCTCGCGCGCGGGCAAGACCGAGCAGCACAGCAACGGCAAGCCCGGCGTGGACGCCGAACTCTGCGTGGGCTGCAAGGCCTGCCTGAAGGAATGCGCCCAGGGCGCCCTGCTCTTCGACCCCGAGACCAAGAAGACCAGCGTGGACAAGGACCTCTGCGTGGGCTGCGGCCGCTGCCTCGGGGCGTGCAATTTCGACGCGATCTCCTTCGCCTTCAACGCCGCCGTGGCCATGCTCAACTGCAAGATGGCCGAATACACCAAGGCCGTGGTGGACGGGCGGCCGCAGTTCCATATCTCGCTGGTGGTGGACGTCTCCCCCAACTGCGACTGCCACGGCGAAAACGACGTGCCCATCCTGCCGAACCTGGGCATGTTCGCCTCCGCCGACCCCCTGGCCCTGGACCAGGCCTGCGCCGACGCCTGCATGGCGGCCGCCCCGCTGCCCGGGAGCCAGCTGGCGGAAAACATGGCCAAGGGCGACTTCGTGGACCACCACGACCACTTCACCAACTCCCGGCCCGAATCCGAGTGGAAGACCTGCCTGGAACACGCCGAGAAGATCGGCCTGGGCACCCGGGACTACGAACTCGTGGTGGTCAAATAGCCGCCTGAGCGGACAGGGCGGCGCACGGCGGCCGCACGGCCCGCAGCACCCCTCGTGCCCGACCGGTCCGCGGACCGGCCGGGCACGTCGCGTCTGGGCGCGGCGGTCATTGATAGTTCCGGGACAAGACGTGGTCCACGAACAGGCGGACCCGGTGCGGCAGCTGGCTGGAGCCGGTCACCAGCTTCACGTCGTGCGTCAGGCCGCCGCTCCATTCCGGGAGCAGGCGCACCAGCCGCCCCGCCGCCTCGTCCCGGGCGGCCTGCCCCGCGCGCAAGAGCCCCACGCCGAGCCCGGCCAGGATGAAGTCGCGGCACATGCCCACCGAACTGAAGCAGTACTTGGGCTGCACCTCGACGAGGACCTGGCGCTGGCCCTTGTGCATGGGCCAGCGGCTGCCGAAGCGTTGCAGGACGATGCACGGCAGCTGATGCAGGTCCTTCGGCTCCCGGGGCACGGGGTAGCGCTCGAGCAGCCGGGGCGAGGCGTAGAGAAAGGGCTCCACGGTCAACAGCTTCCTGGCCACCAGGGACGGCGCGATGGACGATTCGATGAGGAAGGCGACGTCGTAGGGTTCCATGCGCATGTCCACCGGCTTCTCGACGAAGGTCAGGTCCATCTGGATGTCCGGCCATTTCGCGGCGAAGTCCACCAGGGCGTCCTTGAGCAGCTCGTCGTACAGGTCGCGGAACATGCAGATCCGGATCAGCCCGGAAGGTTTCTGCATGTTCCCGACCACGGACTCGTAGGCCTTCCTGGCCTCGTCCAGGACGAACCCGCAGCGCTCCAGGAGGTAGGCGCCGTTCTCCGTGGGCTCGACGTTGCGCGTGTCGCGGTAGAACAGCAGCACGCCCATCCGCTCCTCCAGCAGCTTGATGCGACGCGACAGGGTCGAGGCGCCGATGCCCAGCGTCTCGGCGGCCCTGGTGAAGCTTTTGTGCCGCGCGACTTCCACCAACAAGGGCAGATCATTCAAAAAGTCCTGCATGATTATGCTCACGAACGGGATAGAGTTTTTCTTCGGCTCCCTTTATCTTATATACGGGCATGGTATGGAAAGGCATCCGGAAGAGCAACAACCCGGACCCACCACGGCCCGGACGACCGACCCCAGGAGGCGGACATGACCATGCAATCCATTCTCGACGCGACGCGCACCTTTCTGGACCATCTCGGCCTGGGCGAAGAACCCTTCGGCGTGCACTACTCCGACACCAAGCCGGAAGGCGCCTACGGGCCCAAACCCGGGCCGCCCATCTCCCGCGAGTTGGAGGAGCAGGGCAAGCTGGACATGCAGGAGGTCATGAAGACGTTTTCCTGCGTGATGGGCAACGTCTGGCTGGCGCGCAAGAAGCGCGGCGCGGCCTTCATCTCCCCGCAGGAATACGGCTGCCCCGGGGGCGTGTACTACTGCTCGATGGTCACTCCCCACGTGCGGTTCATCGAGCATTACGTGTCCACCGGGTTCCCGGGCACGCCCCTGCACGGCGAGCGCTACATGCCCGGCCCGGGGGCCATGCGCGAGTTCCTGGAGAAGGTCCGGCCCCGCGAGGCGCCGGGCAAGTACTGCATCTTCAAGCCCCTGTCCCAGTTCACGGACGCCGAGAAGCCGGAATTCGTGATCTTCTTCGTCCGGCCCGAGGTTCTCTGCGGCCTGTTCACCCAGACCGTGTTCACCACGGGCGACATGGAGTGCGTGGTCGCCCCCTTCGGAGCGGGCTGCACCAACATGATCGCCTGGCCCTTGTACTACAAGGAGCAGGGCCTGGAGAAGGCGGTCCTCGGCGGCATGGACCCCTCGGCCAGGAAGTTCATGAAGACCGACGAGATGACCTTCACGGTGCCCCTTGGCCTGTACGAGAAGATGCTCGCCGCCCTGCCGGAGTCCATGTTCACCCACGAGACGGACTGGAAGACCGTGCGCAAGAAGGTGGAGCGCAGCGCCAAGGCCTGGGGCGAGGAGAGCTGAGGCCCGGCCCGGCCGACACGGGGCGCGCGCGGCCCGGGTCGGCTCCGTTCCGGGCGCCACGAGTTTCAAGCCTTTCCGGCACCAGCCGGAAAGGCTTTTTCGTTGCCCTGACCGCCCCGGACATCCCGTCGCCGGGGCGTTTTTCCTGGCCGCCGGTGCTCCTCCCGCGATGCACCACGCCGCACGTCGGCCACAACGCCATCGCCGATCATGGCCGCCCTCCCTTCCGCTCCCTGTTTTCCATGCTCCAGAAGCGCCAACAGAAGCAGCATGAACAGACCAGGGCGCCATAAAGCAACTGTGGCATGTATGTATTTCCTGTTTCACAGCACTGGTTCCAGGCATTCCATACCGTGCGCGCATGCACTTGACAGGCAACAAGCCATCGCTTATCGAAAATGCAATCATCAACAATTCCATCATACCGTATTGTGCGCCGACAGCGTATCACGAGCAGCACGCACTGCAATGCTGGCGCACCATGGAAACCGCCATGACGCATTCTTTGAAAAAGGCCTTTGTGCTGTGCATCGCGACGCTGTCGATCCTCTGGCTCGGAGCATCCCTTCCGGCCCGGGCCGAAACGATCCAGACCACACTGCTGCATCTGCGGGATTCCGACTGGTCCTTCTCGGCCACGGCCACGGGGGACCTCAACAGGGACGGCGCCCAGGACATCCTGGTCTCCGAGGACAACTGGCTCAGCCAACAGACCAACGCCCTGCTGCTGGGCCTGGGCTCCAACGCCACGCAGGACATCAGCGCGCCGGGCTGGAGCCACTCCAACAACGCCGCGATCAACGACTTCACCGGGGACGGCTACAACGACTTCGTCTCGCAGAACAACAAGGATTCCAAGCTGCTGCTCTTCGCCAGCACCGGCAACGCGACCTTCAACCCCCTGGTCATCGCCTCCAACACCTCGGGCAACGCCACCATCTCGGCCGCGAACCTGGACGGCGACACGGACATCGACTTCTTCGTCGCCACCGACTCCTTCCACACCGGCGGCCCGGCCCTGTACTGGTACGAGAACCTCGCGGGCGGTGCGGCCTGGGGTCGCCACACCATCCTCTCGGACACCGGCGGGTACGGCATTGCGGCGACAATGGCCGACATCGACGCGGACAGCGTCCCGGACCTCGTGGTCGGCAAGGCGAACGGGGTCTTCTGGCTGGAAAACGCGCTGGGGGACGGCTCCTCCTGGACGGCCCACACCGTGCACACCTTCGGCGCGGCCCTGCCCCGGGTCGCCGCCGTCGACGTGGACGGCGACACGGACCTGGACATCGTCTCCCTGGCCATGGGCGTGGACTCTTCGGTCACGGTGCAATGGCACCGCAACGACTCCCTGTCCTGGACCACGACGAACCTCGTCTCCGCCACCAGCGCGGGGCCGGACGCCTACCACAACAGGATGGCGGTGGGCGACATCGAAGGCGACGGCAAGCCCGACGTGGTCCTGGCCGTCAAGCGCGGCGGGGCCCTGTACCTGGAGATCTGGAGCGACATCGCCCATCCCGCGGTGAGCACCATCCTGCTGGCCGCCGACGCGACCAACGTCTACTGCGGCGAACTGCTCATGACCGACAAGGGAATCGGCGGAAAAAACACCCTGCTCTTCAAGCTCTACGACTACAACTCCCAGATGACCACCAAGCTCTACAGGCTGGCCCACTCCTCGGTCAGCGGCCCCACCCTGGACTCGGGCGCGTACCATACCCTCGCCATCAAGCAGGACTCCTCGCTCTGGGCCTGGGGGCGGAACAACGCCGGCCAGCTCGGGGACGGCACACAGATCAACCGCAACGCGCCCGTGCGCATCGGCGACGGGTACGTCGCCGTCTCGGCCGGGATGTATCACTCCCTCGGGCTGCAGGCCGACTCCACGCTCTGGGCCTGGGGCCTGAACAACGTTGGGCAGCTCGGCACCGGCGCCAACGTGTACAACAGCGCCACCCCCGCCCTGGTGGGCGACGGCTTCATGGCCATGGCGGCGGGAGGGGGTCACTCCCTGGGCCTGAAGACCGACGGCTCGCTCTGGGCCTGGGGCGACAACGAGTACGGACAGCTCGGGGTGCCCGTCGTCCAGGCCACGTCCCCGGTCAAGGTCGGGGACGGGTTCGCGGCCGTGGCCGCCGCGGGGATCTCCTCCTATGGGCTGAAAGACGACGGCACGCTCTGGGCCTGGGGAGACAACCAATACGGACAGCTCGGGGACGGCACGACCACCACGCGGGACGAACCGGTCCTGATCGGGAGCGGCTTCAAGACGATCTCCGCCGGAGACGTCCATTGCCTGGCCCTCAAGACCGACGGCTCGCTCTGGGCCTGGGGCTGGAACGAATTCGGACAGCTGGGGGACGGCACCACCACGCAGCGCAACGCCCCGGTCCTGATCGGCACGGGATTCACGGCCATCTCCGCGGGCGCGGGCTCCTCCCTGGCCCTCAAGGCCAACGGCACCCTCTGGGCCTGGGGCCGGAACGCGGAGTACCAGCTCGGGGACGGCACCACCACGCAGCGCAACACCCCGGTCCTCGTCGGCCAGAACTACTCGGTCTTTTCGGCGGGCCCCGTCTTCACCATCGCCATCAAGACCGACGGCACGCGCTGGGCCTGGGGAGACAACACCTACGGACAGCTCGGGGACGGCACGAACACCGCGAGCCCGAGCCCGGTCCAGACGGACACGGGCTACGCCGCGCCCCAGGACGAGACCGGCAGCAAGGGCTTCCTGGTCCCGATCATCACCCTGCTGCTGGGCTCGCAGGCCCCGCCCGCGTTCCAGGGCGTCTACGACTCCCAGTTCGGCACGGCCGGGACGGGCAACGGGCAGTTCAACGGCCCGGCCGCCGTGGCCGTGGCCGAAAACGGCACGATCTACGTCACGGACAGGGGCAACGACCGCGTGCAGCGCTTCGACTCCTCGGGCAACTACCTGGGCCAGTGGGGAGGGACAGGCACCGCCGACGGCGCGTTCAACTATCCCAACGGCATCGCGGTGGACGCCTCGGGCTCCGTGTACGTCTGCGACACGGAAAACAACCGCATCCAGAAGTTCACCGCCACGGGCGGCCACGTCCTCAGCTGGGGCTCCCCCGGGACGGGCACGGGCCAGTTCGACGCCCCCTACGGGGTCGCGGCGGACGCCTCGGGCAACATCTACGTGGCGGAATGGGGCAACAGCCGGGTCCAGAAGTTCACGTCGACCGGCGCCTACCTGACGTACTGGGGCGGCCAGGGCTCGGCCGACGGCGAATTCAACGGCGCCTACGCCGTGACCGTGGACGGTTCCGGCGTGTTCGTGACCGACGACCACAACAACCGGGTCCAGAAGTTCACCCTCAGCGGCAGCCAGACCATGAGTTTCGGCACCTTCGGCACGGCGGCGGGACAGTTCAACGAACCCGAGGGCGTGGCCGTCGCCGCCAACGGCGACATCCTGGTCTGCGACAACGAGAACAACAGGGTGCAGTGGTTCAACAGCGCCGGGCAGTTCAAGGCCTTCCTGGCCACCGCCGGGTCCGGCAACGGCCAGGTCCTGGACCCCAGGCAGATCGCCTTCGGCCCCAACGGCAAGCTCTACGTGGCCGACAAGGGCAACAACAGGATCCTGGTCTTCAAATAGCTCCCCTTCGGGCGACCCGGGGCGCGGCGCCCTTCCTCCCGGGCCCGGGCCCGGACGATCACCCCGCGCCCAGCAGCAGCATGATCACCGGGGCG
>CAYUIN010000012.1:0-13233 GCA_964444695.1 uncultured Desulfocurvus sp. | reverse complement strand
CCTGGGGCTCACGGACCAGACCATGCCCGGGCTCACGGGCACCGAGCTGGCCCGGGAGATCGCGGCCCTGGCCCCGGGCACGCCCGTGGTGCTGTGCAGCGGCTACGCCCGGGACGCGGGCTCGGCCGCCGCGCCCGCCCCCGGCGTGCGGGCCGTGCTGCACAAGCCCGTGCTGCGCGCCGACCTGGACCGCGCCCTGCGCGCCGCCCTGGCCGCCCGGCCCTGAGCGCCGCCGCGCCACGGAAAAAGGCCGCGCCCGACATCGCCGGTACGCGGCCTTCCCCCCTCCCCGCCGACCTGAGGCTTCAGGGCATCGCCCGTTTCACCTCCAAGGCGAGAAACTTCTGCAACGCGAAGTGACTCCCCGCGTCGCCACCGGAAAAGGAGCAGCCCCACTCCACCGTCTCCTCGTCGGTCCTGTTCCAGCGGACATCGCAGGACAGGACCACGGGCCAGGGCACCCCCGGCGCAAAGAAGGCGGCCTCCATGGAGACAAGGTCCCGGGACGCGACATGCAGGTCCCACTCGGGCGCGTTGACGCAAAGGCCCCTGGGGGACAGATCCGTCACCGTCGCCGTCACCGGCTCGCCGGAGCCGGTGAACAGGAATGCGGGCAGGCAGACCCTGAGCCTGGAATGGGTTCTGCGCTCACCGGGCATCGCCCCTTCTCCTTCCTGCAGCTAGCAGATGGCCTTCTTGATCCGCTTGCCCATGGTGTACTTGACCACCTTGCAGGCAGGAATGCGGATGGCCTGGCCGGTGCCGGGATTGCGGCCCGTGCGGGCGGCGCGGTCCACGACCTTGAACGAGCCCAGGCCGGTCAGAATGGCGGAATCACCCTGCGTCAGGGCATCGCGAGCACAGTCCATGATGCAGTCGAAGACCTTCTCCGCCTGGACCTTGGTGTTCAGGTTCGCTTTGCTCTTGATCTGTTCGACAAGTCCGGATTTGGTCACTTTCAACCTCCTTGGTCACGGATGAATACGCATTTGCATCTGCCGTATAAGGAGATTTCCATTTTTAAGTATATAGGGGGATCATCCAATTGCGCTGGGAGGACCCCCACGCTCCCGGGAAAATCACCCAGAGCGCGAAAGCCGATTCTGGTCGCAACCATATAGAATATCTAATTTTCGTCGGAAACCAGAAAAAAATCCCCCAAATGGGGCCTGGGGGTTTTTCCCAAACGGGCGGGGAAGGCGGAAAAAGGCGTGCGCCCCGGGGCTCAGACGGAATCGCCGGAATCGATCCACAGGTCGAGATCGATCAGGCCCAGGCGGGCGGCGTAGCGGATCAGCTCGACGTTGCTGTGCAGGCCGAGCTTCTTCATCAGGTTGGCGCGGTGGTTCTCCGCCGTCTTGGGGCTGATGTACAGCCGCTCGGCGATCTCCTTGGGCGCCAGGCCCTCGGCCAGCAGGCGCATCACTTCCTGCTCGCGCGGGGTCAGGGTGCCGTATTCGGCGTCGCGCGTCAGGCCCTTTTGCAGCGGGGCGCTCATCAGGCTCTCCACCACCGTGGGCGAGACGGAGCTGTCCAGGAAGTATTCGCCCCGGGCCACGGTATCCAGGCCCTTGAGCAGGCCCTCGGAGGCCGACTCCTTGACCAGGTAGCCCGAGGCCCCGGCCTTGTAGGCCTCGGCGATGTGCTCGATCTTGGAGTGCATGCTGACGATGACCACGCGCAGCCCGGGCATGGACTGCTTGAGCTCGCGGGTCAGGCGGATGCCGTTGATGTCCGGCAGGGAAATGTCCACCAGGGCCATGTCCGGCCGGGTGGCCCCGGCGGCTTCCAGGCCCTCGCGCCCGTTGCCCGCCTCGGCCACGATCTCATAGCGCTCGTCGCGCTTGAGGATCGCCTTGAGGCCCTCGCGGAACATGGGGTGGTCGTCCACTATCAGGATGCGGATGGTGCCGTTGACCATATCATTTCTCTCCAAAGGGTATTTGTACGAAAATCCTGGTCCCTTTGTCCATCCTGCTGGTGATGCGGAACTGGCCGCCCAAAAGCCGGGCCCGCTCCTCCATGCTTTGCAGGCCCATGCGCCGGTCCTCGTGCAGCGAGGCGCGCCGGGCTTGGACGTCGAACCCCGCGCCGTCGTCCTCCACGCGCAGGATCAGGTGCGGCGAGCTGGCCACCAGCTTGACGCTGACCAGCCCGGCCCCGGCGTGGCGCAGGGCGTTGCGCACGGCCTCCTGCACCAGGCGGTAGAGGTTGATCTCCACGTCGTAGCCCAGGCGCAGGGTCTCCATCCCGGCGGCGGTCAGCCGGATGTCCACCCCGCTTTCGCGGGCGCTGTCGCGGCAGAACTGCTCCAGGGCCTGCACCAGGCCCAGCTGGTCCAGCCCCGGGGGCCGCAGGTCGTAGGACATGTCGCGCACGGCGCTGATGCACTCCTGCAGGATGCCCGCCAGCTCGCGCGAGCGCCAGCGCAGGGCGTCCGGGATGGTGGTCTCGTTGTCGAACAGCGTCTCGCAGCCGATCTTCAGGGAGGACAGGTTCTGGGCCACGTTGTCGTGCAGTTCCAGTGCGATGCGGCTGCGTTCCGTCTCCTGGGCGCGCAGCAGGTCGTGGGTCAGGGAGTGGATGCGGCCCTCGGCGGCGCGCACGTCGGTCATGTCGATGCCCGCCTCCCAGTAGAACCAGCCCGGCAGCGGACCGGGCTCGCTGGCCCGCGTCCAGCGGATCAGCCGGGTCCGGCCGTCCTTGGTGCGGGTGGCCAGTTCCAGGGGCTCGCCCCCGGCCTCCTGGTACATGCGCTCGGCCCCGGTCCGGTAGGCGTCGTCGGGATACATCATGCGCTGCAGGCGCTCGGGGTCGGCGGTCTCGGCGGCGCCGTAGCCCAGCACGCGCTCGCTCTCGCGGTTCCAGAAGACGTAGCGCCCCTGCTCGTCGTGGGCGTGGATCAGCACCGGCATCCTGTCCACCAGGGTCCGCAGCCGGGACTCGTTGACGCGCAGCATCCGCTCCACCTCGCCGCGCTCGGCGATCTCGCGGCGCAGGTGCTCGTTGGCCTCTTCCAGGGCGTGGGTCCGCTCCTCCACGCGCTGTTCCAGGCCGCGCTTGGCGTCTTCCAGCTCGCGCTGCATGCGGCGGATGTCCGTGACGTCCATCAGCGAGACAACCACCCGGCCCAGGGTGTCGCGGTACTCCGGGGCGACGTTGAAATGCACGGCCACGCGGATGGTCCGCCCGGTCATGGTCTTGTGGTCCAGCTCGCCGGAATAGCTGAACTTGCCGTCGGCCAGGTCGGAGAACTCCTCCACGGCCACGCGCAGCGAATCCTCGGTGAAGACCTTGTCCAGCCCGGCCAGCAGCTCGGCCTTGCTCCCGGCTTCGAGCAGGCGCAGCGTGGCCTTGTTGACGTCGATGATCCGCACCCGCAGCACGCACTGGATGAGGTCCTCGGCGTGGGCGGCGAAATGCGCCCGGAAGTCCCGCACGCCGCGCTCGCGCAGCGAGTCCAGGAAGAGCTTGACCTCGGACAGGTCCTCCTCCCACAGCGAGATGGGGCAGTCCTCGAACAGCGAGCGGTAGCGGCTCTCCTCCTCGCCCCGGGCCTGCTCGGCCGCGCGGCGCAGGGTGACGTCGCGCGCAAAGCCCGTCATGCATTCGCGCCCGCCAAGGACCAGCATGTTCAGGGAAATCTCCGAGGGCACCAGGGACCCGTCGCGGGCCGTCAGGTCGACGTGGATCTCGAAGCTGTGCTCCTCGCGCAGCCGGGTCCACAGGGCGGCCCACTGCTCCCGCGAGAGGTTCCGGTCCACGTCGAACACGGCCATGTCCTGCATCTCGGCGCGCGTGTAGCCCAGCATGGCCCCGGCGGCGTCGTTGGCGAAGAAGATGCGGCCCATGGCGTCCAGCCAGACCACGGCTTCCGCGGCCTTTTCCAGCACGAACTGGGCGTTTTGCAGGAAGCGCTCCTCGCCCGCCGCGGCGCGCGCCTCCCGGCCCCGGCGCAGGGCCCGGGCCACGACCTCCGGCAGGCGGGCCGCGTCGGCGACGTCCAGGTAGTCCGCCGCGCCCCGGCGCATCAGCTCCAGCCCCTCGTCCAGCGCGGGCCGCTCGGCCAGGACCACCAGCGGCGGCCCGGCCACGCCCCGGCGCGGCGGTTCCAGCAGCCGGAACGGGTCGCAGCCCCGGACGCAGGTCTCGGCCAGCACCAGGTCCCAGGGCAGGGCGGCCGCGTCGGCCAAGGCCCCGGGCTCCGAGGCCAGGACGTATTCCAGGCGCCCGAATTGCGGCGAGAGCAGTTCGACCAGGGCCTCGGCCCGCTCGGGGCCCGGGGCGACGATGAGGATGTGCAGCGGTGTGTCCATGGCGCGTCTGGGAATTTTTCCCATAGGAGGTATACTGCTTGCTCCACCTCAGGCAAGCTCGGGAAAAACGCTAGCGCGGCGGGAAGATGCGCCGGACGGCCGAAAAACCGGCGGACTACGGGCGGCCCCGGGCGGGGCCGGAGCGGGGCTCAGGGCAGGCCGATGTGCCGCATCTCGTTGGTCTGCGTGAAGCCGTGGCCCTCGTACAGCGGGCGGCCCATGGGCGAGGCGTGCAGGGTCAGCACGGTCAGGCCCAGGTCCCCGGCGAAATCCAGACAGCGGCCCAGCAGGCGCCGGGCCAGGCCCCGGCGGCGGTGCGCCGGGTCAGTGTACATGCTGCACACGTAGGCCGCGCGCCCGGCCAGGGCCCAGGGCTTGGGCGGCACGCCGTACACGGCCACGGCCGCGCTGGCCACGACCTCGCCCGCCTCGTCGCGCACCAGCCAGAAGGCGGCCTCGCCGCGTTCCAGAAGCGGCCCGAAATACGCCGCGTCGGCCCCGGCCAGGGCCCGCAGGTCCACCTCGCCGTCCCAGAACTCGGCGAACATCCGCGCCCGCATGCAGGTCAGGGCCTGCAGGTCCTCCGCCCGTCCCTTGTCCACCTTGTAGCTCACGACGCGCCTCCCGCCATGGCGTCCCACAGCCTGCGGGCGGCCACCGCGGCCAGGGCCGCGCGCCGGGGCAGGGTCGCCTTGATCATGTATTCGCGCGGCGAGTGGTCGTGCTCGCCCGCCGGTCCCAGCCCGTCCAGCACGGGCGTGCCCACGTGGGCGATGTAGTTGGCGTCGGACACGCCGCCCCGGAAGTCCTCGCGCACGGGGACGCCCAGCTCGCGCCCGGCCAGGGCCACGGCCTCCAGCAGGCGGCGGTTGGCCGCACTCTGCTCCATGGGCGGACGGCCGGGGACCACCTGGACCTCGAAACCGGTGCCGGACACGGCGGGCGCGGCGGCCAGGGCGGACACGGCCCGTTCCAGCGCGGCCCCGTCCTCGGCGCGCACGAAGCGGCACTCCACCACGGCCTCGGCCCGGGGGGCCACGGTGTTCGGCCCCACGCCGCCCGAGACCAGGCCGACGTTGACCGAGACCCCGCGCGCCGGGTCGTTCAGGGCTTCCAGGGCGATGGTCAGGTGGGCCAGGGCCAGCACGGCGCTGGGCTTGTCCGCCGCCAGGTTCCCGGCGTGGCCCGCGCGGCCCGTGGCGGCGATCCTGAAGGTCGTCTTGCCCTTGCGCCCGGTGGTCGTCTCCCCGCCCGGGCCCGCGCATTCGAAGACCAAGGCGAAGACGCTCCTGCGCGCCTGGTCCATGATCAGCTCGCGGGAGTGGTAGGACCCGGTCTCCTCGTCGGAGTTGCACACGAAGCACACGGGCATGTCGTCCAAAAGGCCCTGCGCGCGCAGGGCGCCCAGGGCGTACAGCCCCGCCACCAGCCCGCCCTTCATGTCGATGACGCCCGGCCCGACGACGGTCTGCCCCTGGTCGCGAAAGGCCGTGAAGCCTCCGCTCTCGGGGAACACGGTGTCCATGTGCCCGCACAGCAGCACCTGGCGCCCGCCGTCCGGCAGGGCCAGGGCCGCCGCGTTGCGGGCCACCAGGATGTCCCCGACCTCGGCCCGGGGCACGGTCTGCACCTCCAGGCCCAGGCCGCGCAGGGCCTCGGCCAGCACGGCGCCCACGGCGTCGTTGCCCGCCTTGTTGGGCGTGTGGGAGTTGATCTCCACGATGCGCGCCAGCAGGGCGAGCATCTCCGGCTCGCGCCCCAGCGTCCAGCGCAGCGCGGCCTGCGGGTCCGGCCCGTGGGCGCCGCCCATGCCCTACTGCCCTTCGTACTTGTTGAAGGCGAAGTCGGCGTCGTCGCCGTACAGGGCGGGGTCGGCGTCGGGGTAGGACGTCTCCTCGCCGCTCCAGGGCTTGCGCAGCACGACGTTGCCGTCCTCGCGGCGCACGAGGTTGTCGCGGTGCAGGGGGATCTTGCCCCCGGCGGCGGCGATGTAGCGCGGGATGGCGTCGCCGGAGATGTTGCCGTACATGCCCTCGACGATGTCGCGCCCGGTCTCGATGGGCACGCGCATGTGGGTGTACTGCGGGTTGCGGTACGAGCAGTTGAAGACGTAGTACGGCCGCACGTACGCCTCCTGGATGGTCTCGCACAGCTTCCACATCTTGGCCTTGGAATCGTTGATCCCGCGCAGCAGCACGGCCTGGTTGAGCACGGCCATGACCCGGCGCGAGATGCGCTTGAAGGCGTCCTTGGAAACCGGGGTGATCTCCTGGGCGGTGTTGATCTGCGTGACCACGCGCACCGGCCCGCGCTCGTTGGAGGCCTCCAGGATGTCCAGCAGCTGGTCGTCCACGCGCTGCGGCGTGGTCACGGGGACGCGGGTCCCCAGGCGCTTCATCTTGACGTGCTCGATGTCGTCCAGCTTGCCCAGCAGCCATTCCAGGGTCGCGTTGGGCAGCATGAAGGCGTCGCCGCCGGTGATCAGCACGTCGCGGATGCGGTCGTTCGAGGCGATGTAGTCGATGGCCTCCTGGTAGGCGGCCTTGGAGAAGGTCCTGTCCGCCGAGCCGATGTGCGCGATGCGCAGGCAGTGCGTGCAGTACATGGCGCAGATGTTGGTGACCTTCACGGCCACCACGCGCGGGTAGAACTGGTCCACCAGCCGCGCCGGGGAGTGGTCCGAGGCCACGGGCGGCAGCTCGATGCCCACGTTGTCCACCATCTCGCCCGTGGGCACGGATTGCAGCAGCACCGGGTCGTTGGCCACCCCGGGCTGGATCAGGCTGGCGTAGTACGGGGTCAGGCGCATGCGGTATTTCTGCGTGACGCGGGTCACGTCGGCGATGGTCCTGGCCGGGAGGTCGATGCATCTGGCCAGGGTCTCGACGTCGTTGATGGCGTTGGAGAGCTGGCCGCCGAAGCTGTTCCAGGCCTCGTCGTCCATGTGCAGGACCTTCTTGATGCGGGCCTGGTTCTCCAGGATGGCGTCCCACAGCTCGATGCCGCTTTTGGCCTGGGCGTCCTTGGCCGCCAGGTATTCCTCCACCCGGGGATTGGCCTGGGCCATGATCTCCTGGGCCCGGCCCACGCGCCCGCCGATGGTCACGGCGTGCTCGTCGATGGCCGCGTGGCGCAGGGCCAGGGCCTCCAGGGTCTGGCGGTCCAGCCCGAAGGCCCCGCAACCCAGGCCGTGGTCGCGCCGGGCGTCCTTCAGGGCGCGGAACAGGGCCACGATGGGCCCGGTGGCTCCGGCCTCGGTGGCTGCGGCCAGAAGCCGTGCGACCTCGGTGGCCAGGGCCTCGGGGGCCTGGCCGCCTCCGGCCAGCTCGTCCAAGAGGTCCGTGGTGAACTTGTCCAGGGTCGCCTCGCAGGTCTGTGACACGGGTCTGATCCTCCTCGAAATTATGCGCCGCCCGTGATGGACGCCGCCAGTTCGGCGCGGCCCCGCTCGAGGGCCGCGAGCATGGTCTCGCGGGTGGGGCACACGGCGGCCGTGCGGCCCAGGAACGTCCCGGGCGCGACGACGACGTGCGCGCCGACGTGTTCCAATATGACATGGCCCCCGGCCCCGCCGCCCGCCACGCGCGCGAACAGGGCCCGCTCGTCCTCGGCCTGGGGCAGGGCGCGCACGGTGCGCACGCCGGGGGTCTCTATCTTATGGTTATAGGTGCCCCAGTGGATGCCGGCCTGCGCCGCGCGCCCGTGATCGGGCTCGGCCCAGCCGTCGGGGAAGCGGCCGTCCAGCACGGCGGCCAGCTCCAGCTCCGGGAGATTGGGCGCGTCCGGCCCCAGCAGGTGTTCCATGGTACAACAGAATTCCATGGTCGTCCCCTGTTTGCGGGGGTTGACCTCGATGAACCAGACGCCGCCCTCGTCGTCCACGATGAAGTCGCAGCCGAAGATGCCCCGAAAGCCCAGGGCGCCGATGGCCCGGCCCACGGCGGCGGTGTGCTCGCGCAGCACGGCCTGCACCGGCCCGGGCAGCTGCGAGGGGAAGGTGGAGCCCCGAAACTTGTTGCCGTCCTCGATGCGCATGTCCGCCACGCCGGCCACGAAGACCTCCTGCGGCCCGCCCACGACGCCCAGCACCGTGGGGTCCCAGACGTGGGGCACGTAGCGGCTGACCAGGTAGCGGCCCTCGCTCTCGAAACGGCAGGCGGCCTCGTCCACGCAGCGGACCACCTTGCTGGACACGCCGCCCGCGCTGTAGTCGCAGGACACGAAGACCCCGTGGCCGCAGACCTCGCGCATCCGTTCGCAGGCCGCGAGCATGGCCTCGCGCCCGGTGCAGACGTCGAAATCGACCATCGGCACCACGCGGCCCAGGGCCTCGTACTGCCAGGTCTTGTCGTTCAGGCGGCGCACCAGCTCCGGGTCCGGCCCGAGCAGCGTCACGCCCGGCAGCGCGGCCAGCGCCAGCTGGGACTTGGACTCGAACATCCACACGAACAGCCGCCCCTGGCGCTCCACCAGCTCCGCAACCAGGGCCAGCACGCGCCCCGAGGCCGAGAGCCAGGCGGCGCCCTCGTCCATGGACCGCCGCTCGGCCACGCCGGGCTGCCCGGCCAGGTGCGGGTTCACGGCCAGGACCTGCCCGCCGGGATACTCGGCCAGCACGTCCGGGCAGACGGTGATGCCCTCGAACCGGCGGCCGAAGCGCCGCGACAGGCCCCGGGCCACGAAGGCGTTCAGCCCGTGGGCCTTGAACTCGCCAACATACAGAAAATATTCGACGCCCGGCTCCGGCCGGACGCCGTCGAAGACGACGTCGTCCATTGATGGCTCCCTTTCCGCACGGCGGACCGATCATCTATATGCCCGCCCGCCCCGGGCCGCAACCCTCGCGTTCTTGGAATTCCGAGGGATTGGCAATGTAAAAAACAAAATTGTCGAATTTTCTCCGACGTTGCATTTTCATTTTCCGTTTGCTAAGCAATATATCTTAAATGTTCGATTTCCGTCGGATTCCCTGGGCCGTCCGGCCCCGTCCGAAGGACAATCGCCCGCCCCGCGCGGGGAGGAGTGGTTTTCGCCCGGAAGGCCTTCGCCACCGGGTCCTGTGCAACCGATAGAGAGAGAGGAGGCAAGAATGCGGAGGATCACCCTTTTGATCGCGGCCCTGTGCTTCGGTCTGGTGCTGTGCGGCTTCAACCCCGCCCCGTCCCAGGCGGCCACGAAATTCGTGACCATCGGCACCGGCGGCATCACCGGCGTCTACTACCCCACCGGCGGCGCCATCGCCCGCGTGGTGAACAAGAAGAAGGACGAATACGGCATCCGCTGCACCGTGGAATCCACCGGCGGCTCCGTGTTCAACGTCAACGCCGTCATGGCCGGCGACCTGGAATTCGGCGTGGTCCAGTCCGACCGCCAGTACCAGGCCTACAACGGCCTGGCCGAGTGGGAAGGCAAAGCCCAGACCAAGCTGCGCGCCGTGTTCTCCCTGCACCCCGAGACCGTGACCCTGGTCGCCGCCGCCGACGCGGGCATCAAGGACATCAAGGACCTCAAGGGCAAGACCGTGAACATCGGCAACCCCGGTTCCGGCCAGCTGCAGAACTCCATCGACGCCCTCGAGGCCGCCGGTCTGAACTATGAGACCGACATCAAGGCCGAGCAGGTCAAGGCCGCCGAGGCCCCGGGCCTGCTGCAGGACGGCCGCATCGACGCCTTCTTCTACACCGTCGGCCACCCCAACGGCGCCATGAAGGAAGCCACCGCCGGTACCCGCAAGGTCCGCTTCGTGCCCATCACCGGCCCCGGCGTGGACAAGCTCATCAAGGCCAAGCCCTACTACGCCAAGGCCTTCGTGCCCATGAGCAACTACGAGTCCGCGGTCAACACCGAGGACGTCCCCACCTTCGGCGTCAAGGCCACCTTCGTGACCTCCGCCGACGTGCCCGAGGACGTGGTCTACGCCGTGACCAAGGAAGTCTTCGAGAACTTCGACGAGTTCAAGGGCCTGCACCCCGCGTATGCCGTCCTGACCAAGGAGTCCATGCTCGAGGGTCTGTCCGCTCCCCTGCATCCCGGCGCCCTGAAGTACTTCAAGGAAGTCGGCCTGATCAAGTAACGCCTCCGTGGCCGGGCGCTCGCGCGTCCGGCCACGGCCGCATTATGGATTTCGCGGCCCCGCCGCCCCGGCCCGGGGCGGCGGGCGCCGGTTTCACGCGGCCCGCCCGGGCCGCCGCACCAAGACCCCTAGCCTTTTCGGGAAACCACGATGTCCGATTCCTTTGACAGCGAAAACAACGTCCGGGGCGTCGAATACGCCAAAAAGCTGGCCGAGGCCGAGCACGGATTGCAGGGAGACGCCGCAGGCGTCACCAGCCACCTGACCATGTTCGTGGCCATCTGCTGGTCCCTGTTCCAGCTCTCCGTGGCCAGCTGGCTGATCCTCGACACCACGTTCATCCGGGCCATCCACCTGGCCTTCGCGATCTTCTTGATCTTCACCAACATCCCGACGTTCAAGTTCTCGCACAACTGGCGGCCGGACCTCAGGTTCTTCCTGGCCATGCACCGGGTGACCATCCTGGACTACATCCTGGCCCTGCTGGCCGTGGTCGCCTCTTTGTACATCGTGCTGGACTACCAGGGCATCACCTCGCGCATCGGCAACGCCACCACGCGCGACATCATCTTCGGCGTAATGCTCGTGCTGCTCCTGCTGGAGGCCACGCGCCGGGTCATCGGCCCGGCCCTGCCGATCATCGCCCTGACCTTCGTGGTCTACTCGTTCTGCTCGCAGATGGACTTCATCCCCGAAGTGCTGCTGCAAAAGGCGGTCTCCGTGAACCGCTTCGTCGGGCAGATCACCATGAGCACCGAGGGCATCTACGGCATCCCGCTGGACGTCTCGGCGACCATCGTCTTCCTCTTCGTGCTCTTCGGCACGATGCTGGAGAAGGCGGGCGCGGGCAATTTCTTCATCCGCCTGGCGCTGTGCCTGCTGGGCAGCTTCAAGGGCGGCCCGGCCAAGGCCGCCATCCTCGGCTCGGGCCTGACCGGCATGGTCTCCGGCTCGTCCATCGCCAACATCGTGACCACCGGCACCTTCACCATCCCGCTGATGAAGAAGGTCGGCTACCCGCCCACCAAGGCCGCCGCCATCGAGGTCGCCGCCTCCACCGACGGGCAGATCGCCCCGCCCATCATGGGCGCCGCGGCGTTCATCATCGCCGAATACGTCAACGTGCCGTACATCGAAGTGGTCAAGGCGGCGGCCATCCCGGCCTTCGCCTCCTACGCGGCGCTGCTGTGGATCTCCCACGTGGAGGCCAGCAAGCTGGGGCTGGAGGGCATCCCGCGCAAGGAGCTGCCCCGGTTCTTCCCGACCCTCTTCTCCGGCCTGCACTACATGCTGCCCCTGGGCATGCTGCTGTGGGAGCTGATCGTCTTCCGCCACAGCCCGGAGCTGGCCGCCTTCCGCGCCATCTGCGTGCTCACGGTGCTGATGCTGGTGCAGCATCCCATCCGGGCCAAACGCGAGGGCAAGCCGCTGCTCCCGGCCTTCCACGAGGGCGTGCGGGACATCATGGTCTCCCTGGCCGACGGCGCGCGCAACATGGCGGGCGTGGCCATGGCCACCGCCTCGGCGGGCATCATCGTCGGCGTCGTGGCCCTGGGCCTGGGCGGGCTGATCACCGAGGTCATCGGCGTGCTGGCCGGAGACAGCATCTTCCTGCTGCTGGCCATCACCGCGCTGGCCAGCCTGCTGATCGGCATGGGCCTGCCCACCACGGCGACGTACATCGTCATGGCCTCGCTGACGGCCCCGGCCATCGTGAAGATCGCGGGCATCCAGGAATTCTTCGTGCCCATCATGGCCGCGCACCTGTTCTGCTTCTACTTCGGCATCCTGGCGGACGACACCCCGCCCGTGGGCCTGGCGGCATACGCCGCGGCGGCCATCGCCGAATCGCCACCCATCCCCACGGGCATCCAGGGCTTCATGTACGACATCCGCACGGCCATCCTGCCGTTCATGTTCATCTTCAACACGGAACTCATTCTGTGGAACATCAACAGCTGGCCGCAGGCACTGCTCATCTTCGCCATGGCCTGCCTGGGGAACTTCGCCTTCGCCTCGGCCACGCAGGGCTGGTTCGTGGCGCGCAACAAGATCTGGGAGATCCCGGCGCTGCTCGTCGTGACCTTCATCCTGATGCAGCCCATGAACATCGTGCCCGCCATCAACAACGTCGTGCGCCACGTCCTGGCCTGGACCGGCGGCGACCCGGCGGCGTACACGCCCATGGGCCAGCCCTTCCACCCGTACTGGTTCTACCTGCTGGGCCTGGCGATCCTGGGCGGCATCTGGCTGCTGCAAAAGCCCAGGCAGGAGGGCGACTACGCGCGCATCAAGGCCAAGCGCCCCGCTCCGGACCCGCTGACGGAGGTCAAGTAGCATGCAGCTGAGCCCCAACGTCATCATCAAGAAGCGGCTGCACTGCGAGAAATGCGGCGAGGTCTTCTCCGACAGCTTCGACCGCTGCCCCAACTGCGGCTCCCGCAACTTCGTGGGCTACACCGTGGTCAACCCCATCTCCCGGCTGCCCATGGAGGCCATCGTGCGCTTCATGGGCCACCTGATGTGGATGCTGGGCGTGGCGGTCTGCGTGGCCCTGTTGTGGCACACGGACAGCCCGGACGAGGAGCGCAACATGCTGCTCCTGTACCTGGGGTTCGGCACGCTGTTCGTCAGCGTCTTCGTCTCCGTGACCATGTTCGCCCTGGGCGAGATGCTCAAGCGCATCATCCGCATCCAGCGCAGGCTGCGGGCCATGTTCGAGGAGTCCCAGAACCAGGGCTGAGGCCCGCGCTCCAGACAAGGCAAGGCCCGTCGCCGCGAGGCGACGGGCCTTTTTCTTATGCGGCCCTTTGTCAACACCCCGAAGGAATTTTTGCCCTTCTG
>CAYUIN010000011.1:0-13381 GCA_964444695.1 uncultured Desulfocurvus sp. | reverse complement strand
GGTTTTTTTCGGGCGTCCCGTCCGGTCCGCCGGTTCGGCCCCGTCGCGCCGGGCGGAGCTGTCCGGTATTTCGGACGGCCCAATCCTCCGCCCCCGGGGCACGGCGTCATTGCCATGGCGCAAAATCGTGCTATGCTGCCCCTCAAGTCCTGTCCGCCTGCCGTCTGCGCCGTGCGGGAACCAGCCCGTCGCGCAGGCCGCCTCGACCTGCTGCTGATTCCGGGACCGTCTCTGTCCTGTTTTTCGGACAAGATGGCCCACCCGCTGCGCGCCCCTCCTCGAACTCCTTTGCATCACGCTGGAATAAAACGTTTTTTTGAGACAGGACCGACTTGGCACAGTCCTTGTTTAAGGGAATGTGCTTTTCGTTCACCTCAACCGCTTCCCAACAAGGAGTTTGAGTATGTCCATTGGTGTTCTGGCCCTTGTCGCGTTCCTGCCCATCGCAGTGGCGCTCGTCCTGATGGTGGGCATGCGCTGGCCCGCCACCAAAGCCATGCCCCTGGCGTGGCTCGTGTGCGTGCTGGGCGCTCTGTTCGCCTGGAACCTTCCCGCCGGCTACGTGGCGGCCCTGACCGTTCAGGGTATCATCACCGCAATCGGCATCCTGATCATCGTTTTCGGCGCGATCGTCATCCTGTACACGCTGCAGTATTCCGGCGGCATGGAGACCATCCAGTACGGGATGCAGAACATTTCCGGTGACCGCCGCATCCAGGCGATCATCATCGGCTACATGTTCGCGGCCTTCATCGAGGGCGCCGCCGGTTTCGGCACTCCCGCCGCCCTGGCAGCTCCGCTGCTGCTCAGCCTGGGCTTCCCGCCCCTGGCCGCGGCAGTCATCTGCCTGGTCTTCAACTCCTTCCCGGTGACCTTCGGCGCGGTGGGTACCCCCATCGTGCTGGGCATGAAGTTCCTCCAGCCCCTCGCCAAGGCCGCCATCGACTCCGGCATCCCGCTGAACTTCTCCACCCCGGAGCAGTTCAACATGGTGCTGGGCCAGTGGGCCACCGTGCTGCACTTCCCGATGATCTTCATCCTGCCCATCTTCATGCTGGGCTTCATCACCCGCTTCTTCGGCCCCAACCGCCGCTGGAGCGACGGCTTCAAGGCCTGGCAGTTCTGCCTCTTCGCCGCCGTGGCCTTCGTGGTTCCCTACCTGTTCTTCGCTTGGACCGTCGGTCCCGAGTTCCCGTCCCTGATCGGTGGTCTGGTCGGCCTGGGCATCATCGTCGCCGGCGCCAAGAAGGGTTTCTGCGTTCCCAAGGAAAAGTGGGACTTCGGCCCCGCCGAGAAGTGGGATCCGGAATGGACCGGTGACATCCAGGGCTCCGACAAGTGCGAGTTCAAGTGCCACATGAGCCAGTTCAAGGCGTGGCTGCCCTACATCCTGATCGGCCTGATCCTGGTCGTGACCCGCATCCCCGAACTGGGCCTCAAGGGCTTCCTGGCCGCCCAGTCCATCAAGTTCACCGACATCCTGGGCTACAAGGGCGTCAACGGCGCCATCGCCTACCTGTACCTGCCCGGCACCATTCCCTTCATGCTGGTGGCCCTGCTGACCGTGCTCATCCACGGCATGCCCGGCTCCGCCGTCAAGAAGGCCTGGGGCGAGTCCTTCGCCAAGATGAAGAACCCGACCATCGCGCTGTTCGCCGCCGTGGCCCTGGTCTCCATCTTCCGTGGTTCCGGCGTTGGCAACGAACTGCTGAACCCCAACGGCTACCCGTCCATGCCTCTGGCCATGGCCAAGGCCGTCGCGGGCATCGCCGGTAACGCCTGGCCCATGTTCGCCTCCTACGTGGGCGGCCTGGGTGCGTTCATCACCGGTTCCAACACCGTGTCCGACCTGCTGTTCGCAGAATTCCAGTGGGGCGTCGCCGCCCAGCTGGAGCTGCCCCGTCAGATCATCGTGGCCGCTCAGGCCGCCGGTGGCGCCATGGGCAACATGATCTGCATCCACAACATCGTCGCCGTGTGCGCGGTGGTGGGTCTGGCCGGCAAGGAAGGCATGATCCTGCGCAAGACCGTGTGGCCCTTCCTGCTGTACGGCGTGGTCGTGGGCATCCTGGCCTCGGTGATGTCCTTCTCCCTGTTCCCGACGCTGTTCTAGCATCGGGGCGTTGAGTTGATACGGGGCGCCTGACAGGCGGCCTTAAGGAACACTGCCGCCGGGGCCGGGCACGGCCCGGCCCCGGCGGATACCCATAAACCCTAGGCAATCGCATCATCCAGGAGATACATACGATGCCCAGCAATGCGTTGATAAAGGAATTCCAGGCCATCGTCGGCAAGGAGAACGTGCTGGAGAGTGAGGCCGACCGTCAGTCGTACTCCTATGATTCCGCCGTCCTCGACCCGGTGGTTCCTGAGTTGGCGGTCCGTCCGACCACCAGCGAGGAGCTGGGCAAGGTCGTGCGTCTCTGCAATGAGAACGGGCTGCCCATCACCCCCCGCGGGTCCGGCACCAATCTCTCCGGCGGCACCATCCCCCACAAGGGCGGCATCGTGCTGCTGACCAACGCGCTCAACAAGATCATCGAGATCAACGAGGAAGACCTGTACGCCGTGGTCCAGCCCGGCGTGGTCACCGCGCAGTTCGCGGGCGAGGTCGCCGCGCGCGGTCTGTTCTACCCGCCCGATCCGGGCTCCCAGGCCGTGTCCACCCTCGGCGGCAACGTCGCCGAGAACGCGGGCGGCCTGCGCGGCCTGAAGTACGGCGTGACCAAGGACTACGTCATGGGCGTCGACTTCTTCGACGTCAACGGCGAGCTGGTCAAGTCCGGTTCGCGCACGGTCAAGTGCGTCACCGGCCTGAACCTTTCCGCCCTGCAGATCGCCTCCGAAGGCACCATGGGCGTGTTCAACGAGATCATCCTGAAGCTCGTTCCGCCGCCCGCCGCCAACAAGGCGATGATGGCCATCTTCGACGACATCGACAAGGCGTCCGCCACCGTGGCCGCCATCATCGCCGCGAAGATCGTGCCCTGCACCCTGGAGCTGCTGGACAACGTCACCATCCGCCTGGTGGAGGACTTCACCAAGGCCGGCATGCCCGTGGACGCCCAGGCCATCCTGCTGATCGAGGTGGACGGCCACGCCGGCCAGGTCGCCGAGGAAGCGGAGAAGGTCGTGAACATCTGCAAGAAGATCGGCGCCACCGAAGTCAAGGCCGCCAAGGACGAGGCCGAGCGCAACAAGCTGTGGGAGGCCCGCCGCGCGGCGCTGCCCGCCCTGGCCCGCGCCAAGCCCACCACCGTGCTCGAGGACGCCACCGTGCCGCGCTCCAAGATCCCGACCATGATCCGCGCCATCAACGAGATCGCCAAGAAGTACGATCTGCTGATCGGCACCTTCGGCCACGCGGGCGACGGCAACCTGCACCCGACCATCCTGTGCGACAAGCGCAACAAGGAAGAGTTCCACCGGGTGGAAGAGGCCGTGGACGAGATCTTCGACGTGGCCCTGTCCCTCAAGGGCACCCTGTCCGGCGAGCACGGCATCGGCCTGGCCAAGGCCAAGTGGCTGGAGAAGGAGACTTCCGCCGCCACCATCGCCTATTCCAAGGCGCTGAAGAAGGCCGTGGATCCCAAGGGGATCCTGAACCCCGGCAAGATCATCGGAGGCTGAGGGAATGGCTGATCTGCACCGACTCGCAGTGATGCTCCAGGAGCTGGATGACCAGATGGTCGCCTGCATGAAGTGCGGGATGTGCCAGGCGGTTTGTCCGGTCTTCTCGGAGACGCTGAACGAGGCCGACGTGACGCGCGGCAAGATCGCGCTGCTCGAGAACCTGGCAAAGGAACTGGTCGCCGACCCCGAAGGCGTCCAGGAAAAGCTGAACAAGTGCCTGCTGTGCGGCTCCTGCGCCGCCAACTGCCCCAGCGGCGTGAAGATCATGGACATCTTCCTTCGCGCCCGGGTCATCGTCAACAGCTACATGGGCCTGTCCGCGACCAAGAAGCTGATCTTAAAGGGCATGCTGACCCGTCCGGGCCTGTTCAACGGCCTGGTGTCCATGGCGTCCATGTTCCAGGGGATCTTCACCAAGCCCGTGGACGACGTCCTTGGCTCCTCCTGCTCGAAGTTCCTGGCCCCGGTCATCGGCGACCGCCACTTCCTGCCGCTGGACAAGAACCCCTTCCACTCGCGCGTGCCCAAGCTGGACACCCCGGCCGGAGCCTCCGGCCTGAAGGTGGCCTTCTTCCCGGGCTGTCTGGTGGACAAGATCTTCCCGCGCATCGGCGAAGCCGTGCTGAAGGTCATGAAGTACCACGGCGTGGGCGTGTTCATGCCCGCCGGGCAGCCCTGTTGCGGCATCCCCGCGCTGTCCTCCGGCGACAAGGAGTCCTACGACAAGCTGGTCAAGGCCAACGCCAAGCTGTTCGCCAAGGGCAGCTTCGACGTCCTGATCACCCCGTGCGCCACCTGCACGTCGACGATCAAGGAGATCTGGCCCAAGTTCGTCGAGGGCTACGCCCCCGGGATCAAGGCCGACGTGCTCTCCATGAGCGAGGCGGCCATGGACGTGAACCAGTTCCTGGTGGACAAGGTGGGCGTCGCGCCCGCGCAGGCCACCACGGGCTCCACCCGCGTCACCGTCCACGACCCCTGCCACCTGACCAAGAGCCTGAGCGTCAAGACCCAGCCCAGGACCCTGGTCAGAGCCAACAAGGACTGTGAAATCGTGGAGATGAAGGAAGCCGACCGCTGCTGCGGCTGCGGCGGCAGCTTCAACCTCAACCACTACGACGTGTCCAAGCGCATCGGCGCCCGCAAGCGGGCGAACATCGCGGCTTCGGGCGCGGACATCGTGGCCACGGGCTGCCCGGCCTGCATGCTGCAGATAAGCGACATGCTGTCCCAGGCGGGCGACCGGATCACGGTACGCCACCCTGTGGAATTGTACGCCCAGACCCTCGATTAGAGACCGGTACGGGGCGGGCACGGGCCCGCCCCGTTCCACGTAAGGAGAACGAAAAGCAATGTCCACGAATCTGTACATCACCGCCACGGAGTCGCGAAGCGGCAAGTCCGCCATCGCGCTGGGCGTGATGCAACTGCTGCTATCCAACGTCCGCAAGGTGGCCTTCTTCAGGCCCATCATCAACGATGCCATGGACGGCAAGCAGGACCATGACATCCGGCTGATCCTGACCCACTTCAACCTCGACGTGCCCTACGAGCGGACCTTCGCCACCACGCTGTCCGAAGCGCGCGAGCTGATCAACACCGGGCGCCGCTCCCTGCTGCTGGAAAATATTTTGAACAAGTACAAGGCCCTGGAGGCCGAGTACGACTTCGTGCTCTGCCAGGGCACGGACTTCCTGGGCCAGGACCCGGCCTTCGAGTTCGAGATCAACGCCGACATCGCCGCCAACCTCGGCGCCCCGGTGCTGCTGGTCTCCAGCGGGCGCGGCAAGTCCGAGAAGGAAGTCGTGGACTCCACCCAGCTGACCATCGAGACCCTGGAAGAGAAGGGCCTGGACCTGGTGGCCTGCGTGGTCAACCGCATCGTGGACGGCGACGGCAAGGACATCGCCGAGCTGCTGCGCTCCAAGCTCAAGAGCAAGCAGCCGCTTCTGGTCTACGCCATCCCCGAGGCCCCGAGCCTGGGCAACCCGACCATGGGCGACGTCCGCAAGTGGATGCACGCCGAGGTCCTGTACGGCCACGGCCGCATGGAGACCCTGGTCGAGGACTACGTCATCGCCGCCATGCAGGTGGGCAATTTCCTGGAATACATCGAGCCCGGCAGCCTGATCATCACCCCCGGCGACCGTGAGGACATCATCCTGGCCAGCCTGGCCTCGCGCCTGTCCTCCTCCTACCCGGACATCGCGGGCATCCTGCTCACCGGCGGCCTGGTGCCCTCGGTGAACGTGCACCGCCTCATCGAGGGCTGGACCGGCGTGCCCGTGCCCATCCTCTCCGCCGCGGGCAACACCTTCAAGAGCACGCGCCTCCTGTCCGAGCTGTACGGCCGCATCGACCCCGAGGACATGCGCAAGATCTCCTCGGCCCTGGGCAACTTCGAGTCCTGCGTGGACACCGTCGAGCTGCGCGAGCGCCTGGGCCAGGTCCATTCGGACAAGGTCACGCCCAAGATGTTCGAGTACAACCTGGTGGACAAGGCCAAGTCCCACAAGATGCGCATCGTGCTGCCCGAGGGCGAGAGCGAGCGCATCCTGCGCGCGGCCGAGATCCTGGCCCGGCGCGGCGTGGCCGAGCTGATCCTGCTCGGCGACTGCGCGCGCATCCACAACCGCCTCTCCGAGCTGGGCATCGACCTGCCCGAGGACGTGCGCATCGTCTGCCCGGCCGAGAGCGAGCTGTTCGACGAGTTCGCCCAGGCCTACTTCGAGTCCCGCAAGCACAAGGGCATCCGCGAGGAGGACGCCCGCGACCGGATGCTCGACCCGACCTACTTCGGCACGATGATGGTCCACCTGAACTACGCAGACGGCATGGTCTCCGGCGCCGAAAACACCACCGCGCACACCATCCGCCCGGCCTTCGAGTTCGTGAAGACCAAGCCCGGCGTGCGCAGCGTGTCCAGCGTGTTCCTGATGTGCCTGCGCGACCGCGTGCACGTCTACGGCGACTGCGCCGTGATCCCCAACCCGACGGCCGAGCAGCTGGCCGAGGTGGCCCTGTCCTCCGCGGACACCGCCCGGGTCTTCGGCATCGAGCCGCGCGTGGCCATGCTGTCCTACTCCACCGGCTCCTCCGGCGCCGGTGAGGACGTGGACCGCGTGACCCAGGCCACGGCCATGGCCCGCGAGCGCGCGGGCGAGCGGTTCCCCATCGAGGGCCCGCTGCAGTTCGACGCCGCCGTGGACCCCGAGGTGGCCAAGGCCAAGATGCCCGGTTCCGCCGTGGCCGGACACGCCACCGTGTTCGTGTTCCCGGACCTGAACACCGGCAACAACACCTACAAGGCGGTGCAGAGAAGCGCGGGCGCCGTGGCCATCGGCCCGGTGCTCCAGGGCCTGAACAAGCCCGTCAACGACCTCTCGCGCGGCTGCACCGTTCCCGACATCGTCAACACCGTGGCCATCACCGCCATCCAGGCGCAGGCCGAAAAGGGACTGATCTAACATGAAGATTCTCGTCATCAACTCCGGCAGCTCGTCCATCAAGTACCAGCTGCTGGACATGGAAACCGGCGGCGTCATGGCCTCCGGCGTCGTGGAGCGCATCGGCCTGGAGCAGGGGGTCCTGACCCACAAGAAATTCCCCGGCACCGACGCCGAGGCCAAGGTCGTCATCGAGGAGCCCATCGCCGATCACACGGCGGGCATGAAGCTGGTCACCGGCATCCTGGCCGACGCCGAGCACGGCGTGATCACCGACGCCTCGGAGATCGACGGCGTGGGCCACCGCGTGGTCCACGGCGGCGAGAAGTTCGCCGCCCCCGTGCGCATCGACGAGGAGGTCATCGCGGCCATCAAGGACGTCTCGCGCCTGGCCCCGCTGCACAACCCGGCCAACCTGACCGGCATCGAGGTGGCGCGTTCCATCTTCCCGAACGTCGGCCACGTGGCCGTGTTCGACACCGCCTTCCACCAGACCATCCCGCAGAGCGCGTACATGTACGCCCTGCCGTACGCGATGTACAAGGAGCTGGGCATCCGCCGCTACGGCTTCCACGGCACTTCGCACAAATACGTGGCCCGGCGCACCGCCGAGATCCTCGGCAAGCCCGTGGAGGAGCTGAACCTGATCACCGTGCACCTGGGCAACGGCTCGTCCGTGACGGCCGTGCGCGGCGGCAAGTCCGTGGACACCTCCATGGGCATGACCCCGCTGGCCGGCGTGATCATGGGCACCCGCTCGGGCAACATCGACCCCGCCGTGATCAGCTTCCTGGCCGAGGAAAAGGGCATGAGCATCGAGGAGGTCAACGAGCTGTTGACCAAGAAGAGCGGCCTGGTGGGCATCTGCGGCATGAGCGACATGCGCGACATCCACGCGGCCATTGAGAAGGGCGGCGAAGAGGGCCGCCTGGCCCAGCTGGCCCTGGACATGGCCTGCCACCGCGTGCGTATGTATATTGGCGCCTACTGGGCCGAACTGGGCCGGGTGGACGCCGTGGTCTTCACCGCGGGCATCGGCGAGAACGATCCCGCGGTGCGCCTGGGCAGCGTCGGCGGCCTGCAGGCCATGGGACTGGATATCGACGAAGCGGCCAACGACGCGCGTCCTGGGGAGTGGATGCGCATCTCCAAACCGGAAAGCCCGGTGGAGGCGTTGGTCGTGCGGACCAATGAGGAACTGGAGATCGCCCGGGAAACCGTGGAAATTCTGCGGGCCGGGTAGCAGGGACACGCGCCGCGCCGCGCGCCGTCCGGATCCTTCGGGCGGAGCGCGGCGCACAAAAGGGAGAATCGTCATGACAGTGACCAAGAAAGCGCTGGAGACCTTCGTCAAGAAGGCAACCGCCGTTTCGGCCATTGTGTCCGAAGTGGGGAGCCTGGCCGAAGCCTACCAGTACACCGTCGAGTTGTGCGACAAGAAGGAGGCCTGCCAGCTGCTGGTCTCCGGTTGCGAGCTGCCCCTGTCCGAAGGTGCCGCCGCTCAGTGCGACGAAAAGCAGACCAAGGTCATCGCCGCCCCCGGCATGGCCAAGAAGGAATTCGGCGCCCTGGCCAAGCTGTGCAAGGACAAGGGATTCGAATGCATCGACGGCGGGATGCGCTCCCGCCTGGCGGGCATCGACATCGGCTTCACCGTGTGCGACCTGGGCATCGCCGAGACCGGCACCCTGGTGCTCAACTCCGCGAGCGAGGAAGTCCGCCTGGCGACCATGATCGCCGAGACGCACGTCGCCGTGCTGCCCAAGTCCAAGCTTCGCGAGACGTCCTACGACGCCGAAGCCGAAGTCCTGAAGTTCATGAAGGCCTCGCCCAACTACCTGGCATTCATCACCGGCGCTTCGCGCACCGCCGACATCGAGCGCGTGCTGGCGCTGGGCGTGCACGGCCCGCTGGAACTGCACATCCTGCTCCTGGAGGACAAGTAGCCATGCAGACCGCAAAGACCCTGGAAGATTATCGCAAGACATGCCAGGAGGCGATGGACGACGAGTTCCTGCGCAAGGCCATGGACGCCTTCGCCACCGCATACCGCACCAACCGCGCCAACGCCTTCGCGGACATGAACGAGGTCGAGCTGATCCGTGAGATCGCCGACGCCAAGGACGCGTCCGTGGCCCGCCTGCCCGAGCTGTTCGAGGAGTTCAAGGCCAAGGCCGAGAAGGCCGGGGTCACGGTGCACCTCGCCAAGACGGCCGCCGAGGCCAACGAGATCATCGCCCGCATCGCCCGCGAGGGCGGCGTGAAGAAGATCGTCAAATCCAAGTCCATGACCGCCGAGGAGACGCTGCTCAACCACCACCTGGAGGCCGACGGCCTGCAGGTCGTGGAGACGGACCTCGGCGAGTGGATCATCCAGCTGCGCCATGAAGGCCCCTCGCACATGGTCATGCCCGCCATCCACCTCTCCCGTTTCCAGGTGGCGGACCTGTTCACCAGCGTCACCGGCCAGAAGCAGGAAGTGGACATCGAGAAGCTGGTCAAGGTGGCCCGGCGCGAGCTGCGCACCCACTACGCCACCGCCGACATGGGCATCTCCGGCGCCAACTTCTGCGTGGCCGAGACCGGCGGCATCGGGATCATCACCAACGAGGGCAACGCCCGCCTGGTGACGACCCTGCCCCGGATCCACGTGGCCATCGCCGGGCTGGACAAGCTGACCCCGACCCTGCACGACGCCCTGCGCGTCATCAAGGCCCTGCCGCGCAACGCCACGGGCCAGGCCATCACCAGCTACGTGACCTGGATCACCGGCGCCAACGAGTGCGCCACCGGCCCGGACGGCAAGAAGGAACACCACATCGTGTTCGTGGACAACGGCCGCTCCGCCATGGCCCAGGATCCGGATTTCCGCCAGATCCTGCGCTGCGTGCGCTGCGGCGCCTGCGCCAACGTCTGCCCGGTGTACCGCCTGGTGGGCGGCCACAAGATGGGCCACATCTACATCGGCGCCATCGGCCTGTTGCTGACCTACTTCTTCCACGGTCGCGACAAGGCCAAGAACCTGGTCCAGAACTGCATCAACTGCCAGGCCTGCAAGGCCGTCTGCGCCGCGGGCATCGACCTGCCGCGCCTGATCAAGGAAGTCCACTCCCGCATCCAGGACGAGGAGGGCCATCCCATCCCGTCCAAGCTGCTGGGCACCGTGATGCGCAACCGCAAGATGTTCCACACCCTGCTGCGCACCGCCAAGCTGGGCCAGAAGCCCGTTGTGGACGGCAAGACCGGATACCTGCGCCACCTGCCGATGATCTTCAGCAAGGAGCAGAACTTCCGCGCCCTGCCGCCCATCGCCAAGAAGGCCTTCCGCGACGAATGGCCGGGCCTCAAGCCCGTCGTCGAGCACCCGAAGTACCGCGTGGCGCTGTTCTCCGGCTGCGTGCAGGACTTCGTGTACCCCGAGCAGATGAAGGCCGCCGTGAAGGTCTTCGCCGGTCACGGCGCGGACCTGGACTTCCCCATGGACCAGTCCTGCTGCGGCCTGCCGCTGGTGATGATGGGCGAGACCCAGGCCGCGCGCGACGTGGCCGTGCAGAACGTCACCGCCATCGACCCCGGCAAGTTCGACTACATCGTCACCATGTGCGCGTCCTGCGCCTCGCACCTCAAGCACGCCTACCCCAAGATGGTCGAGGGCGACCCGCGCATGACCGAGAAGACCCAGCGCTTCGCCGACAAGGTCATCGACTTCAGCTCCTTCGTGCATGACGTGCTGGGAGTGGACGAGGCCGACTTCGCCCAGGTCAGCGCGCGCACCAAGACCGCCTACCACGCCCCGTGCCACCTCTGCCGCGGCCTGGGCGTGACCGAGGCCCCGCGCGAGATGATCAAGAAGAGCGGCGCGGAATACGTGCAGGCGGTGGAAGAGGACGTGTGCTGCGGCTTCGGCGGAACCTTCTCCATGAAGTTCCCCGAGGAGTCGAAGGCCCTGCTCTACAAGAAGCTGGACAACGTCAAGGAGACCGGCGCCCAGGTGCTGGTGACCGACTGCCCTGGCTGCGTGATGCAGCTGCGCGGCGGCACGCAGCGGCGCGGCGACTCCTTCCAGGTCAAGCACATCGCCGAGCTGCTGGCCGAGCGCGTCAAGAACCGCTAACGACGAGGAAACCCTCCGGCGGGGCCGCCCCCGATGCGGCCCCGCCGGTTCCCGATCTTCCCTTGCCACCCTCATCCGCACCGTCCCCGCCCGCCGCGTCTCCCACCTCCTGCGCGGCGGGCGAGGGGCGGAACCCCGGGCCCGCCCCGGTCGCGGGGCGGACGGAGGCCACCCATGACCCATCACGCAGCCGCTGCCCATGACCAGCGGGCCGCATCCCGCCCCGGTCCCGTGCACAGGACACTGGCCGTGGAGACCGTGCCTCCCATCGCGGGCCCAGAACCCCGCTGCGCGGACCGCGAGGCCCTGGACGCCTGCCGCCTGAACCTGCGCGTGCTGCACGAGGTGGCCGCGCCGGAGCTGGCCGTGCGCATGCTGGGCCTGGACCTGGCCATGCCCGTGCTGGGCTCGCCCCTGGACTGCGCCGGGTTCAACGAAGGCCCCGGCACGGCCCTGACCGAGGCCCTGGTGGGCGGCCTGGCCGACGCCGGGCTGGCGTCCGCCACCGGCGACGCCGAGGCGGACTGGGCCCACGAGGCCGGGCTGGCCGCCCTGCGCCGGGTCCACGGACGCGGCCTGGCCATGTTCCTGCCCTGGGACGAAAACGATCTTCTGCGGCGCATCGAACGCGCCGAACAGGCGGGCTGCGCCGCCGTGGGACTGGACGCCGGGGCCGTGGCCCCGACGCTGCTCGGACGCGGCGCGCGCCACGCGGGCAGCCGCTCCCCGTCCCGCCTGGCGCGGATCATCCGCCACACCGCGCTGCCCTTCGTGGTCTCCGGCGTGATGACCCCCGACGAGGCCCAACTGGCCGTGGACGCCGGAGCCTCCGCCGTGGCCGTGTCCGGCAGGCGCTGGCGCGACGGCGGGCACGTTCCCGGCGTGGCCGAGGTCATGCCCTGGATCGTGGAGGCCGTGGGCGGCCAATGCGAAATCCTGGCCGACGGCGGGGCCCGCTGCGGGGCCGACGTGCTGAAGCTCCTGGCGCTGGGCGCGCGCGGGGTGATGGTCGGGCTGCCCTTCGTCCAGGCCGCCTGGGCCGGACGCGAGGCCGTGGCCGGGGCCGCCAAGCGTTTCTTGGACGAACTGGCCCAGGCCATGATACTCACAGGGACCGCCTCGGCGCGTTCCGTGAGCCGCGGCGTGCTCTACGTCCGCCGCTGACGCGGCCCCACCCCTTTTTCGGAGTCACTGCATGCAGCCCAAGCGCAAGGAAGAATCGAGCATCACCATGTCCCAGCGGCTCCTGCCGCAGGACACCAACCCCGCCGGGAACATCCACGGCGGCGTGATCCTCAAGCAGATCGACCTCACCGCCGCCACCGTGGCCATGCGCCACGCACGCTGCAACTGCGTCACCGCCAGCATCGACCGCATCGACTTCCTGCGGCCCGTGCACGTCGGCGAACTGGTGCGCTTCAAGGCCAGCCTGAACTACGTGGGCCATACCTCCATGGAGGTCGGCGTGCGCGTGGAGGCCGAAAACCTGATCACCGGCGACGTGCGCTACACCAACTCCGCCTACCTGACCTTCGTGGCCCTGGACGCCGACGGCCACCCGACCCCCGTGCCCGGCCTGCTGCTGGAGACCGGAGAGGACCACCGCCGCTGGCGCGAGGCCGAACAACGCCGCCAGGCCCGCAAACACCTCAAGGCCAGCGAACACCGCTCCCAGCACCATAAATAACGCGGCGCCCAATCTGAAAAATTTGTGACCTTATCGTTCAATCCCTAACCATCACCACCGGAGACGGACCATGCTGAAGCACATCGTGATGTGGCGCCTCAAGGACGAGGCCGAAGGCGCGACCAAGGCCGAGAACGCCCAGAAAATGAAGGAAATGCTCGAAGCCCTGCCCGCCAAGGTGCCGGGCGTCATCACCCTGGAAGTCGGTCTGGACGTGCTGGGCGCCGCCACCTCCGCGGACGTCTGCCTGTACAGCGAGTTCGACTCCCTGGACGCCATGAACGCCTACCAGGACCACCCCGAACACCAAAAATGCGTGGCCTTCATCAAGAACATCGTCACCGAACGCCGCGCCGTCGACTACGACTGCTAACCCCCGCCCAACCCCCCGCAGCGCCGGAGCGCGCCCCGGTTTCCCGTGGGCGCGGGGGCGTGGTGGGGGCGAAGGAATGCCTCCGGCGGCCAGGGCGCTATCTCTGCTCTCCCCATTCCTAAGCTCGC
>CAYUIN010000010.1:0-13501 GCA_964444695.1 uncultured Desulfocurvus sp. | reverse complement strand
GCGCCTCCTTATGCCAGGGCGACCTGGACGAGGTTGGTGTGTTGCGGGTTGGCCCTGGCGATGGGCGTGGGCCGGTAGGCCGTCAGGGTGTTGATGCACCCGCCCACGTCGATCTTGCCGCCGGGCGAGTCGGGCGTGTACCAGGCGCCCTGCGGCAGGCAGAGCACGCCGGGGATGATGCGCGGCGTGACCTTGGCCCGCACGCGGACCTCGCCCCGGTCGTTGAAGACCCGCACCAGGTCGTTGTGCCGGATGCCCCGGGCCTGGGCGTCCAGGGGGTTGATCCACAGGGTCTGGGGCAGGACCTCCTTCAGCCAGTCCACGTTGGCGTAGTGGGAGTGGGTGCGGCCCTTGTAGTGGTTGCCGAAGATCTGCAGCGGATACTTCTCCCTGGTCTTGTGGTCCTCGTAGCCTTCCCAGGTGGGCACGTACTGGGGCACCGGCGGGATGACCTCGCCCAGGGCGCCGGCGTCCAGGGTGCGCCTGGCGGCCAGCGCGTGCAGCGCCATGGAGAAGATCTCCACCTTGCCCGAGGGCGTCTTCAGCGGGTTGGCCACGGGGTCCTTGCGGAAGTCCTCGAAGGGCACGGGCAGGAGGCGGCTCTTGGCGCGGTAGTGCACGCCCAGCTTGCGGGCCTCGGCCACGGTCTCCGGCAGCTCGGGGAACTGCTTGCGGGTGAAGTCCTGGTACAGGAACTCGATCCAGCCCTCGCGGTCGCGGCCCTCGGTGAACTGCTCCTCGACCCCGAGCCTGCGGGCCAGGTCCACGCAGACGTCGTACACGGGGCGGGACTCGAAGAACGGCTTGACCGCCCCGGTGAGCAGCACCCAGTCCGTGTTCATGGCGTAGCTCGGGCCCTGGATGTCGGTCTGCTCGGGATACATGCAGCTGGGCAGCACGATGTCGGCCCAGCGGGCGCTGGCGGTCATGTGGGTGTCCATGACCACGATCATCTCGCACTTGGTCTCGTCGGACAGCACGCGGATGGTGTTGTTGATGTCCGAATGCTGGTTGATGAGCGTGTTGCCCGCGTAGTTCCAGATGAACTTGATGTCCGCGGGGAAGGAGTCCGCGCCGATGACGCCGTCCTGGGCGGCGGTCAGGCCCTTGCCGTCCTCCACGGCCCGCAGCCACAGGAACACCGGGAACTTGGCCGCGACGCCGTTCTTGCCGATGGGCAGCTTGGGCGTCTTGCTCTGGAAGTAGCTGTCGTAGTCTCCGTTGTTGCCGCCGCGCACGCCCATGTTGCCGGTCATGGCGGCCAGCACGGCCACGGAGAGCACGTTCATCTCCCCGGCGGCCTGGCGCTGGATGCCCCAGCCCTGCATGATGTAGCAGGGCTTGGCCTGGCCGATCTCGCGGGCCAGGGCGGTGATCCGGGCGGCGGGGATGCCGGTGATGGGCGCGGCCCATGCGGGCGTCTTGGGAACCCCGTCGTAGCCGGTGCCCAGGATGTAGTCGGAGTAGGAGGCGTTTTGCGGGGCGCCCTCGGGCATGGTCGCGGCGTCGAACCCGATGCAGTGGCTGGCCAGGAAGTCCTTGTCGATCATCTCCTCGCTGATCAGCACGTGGGCCAGGGCGGCGGCCAGGGCCGCGTCCGTGCCCGGGCGGATGGGAATCCACTCGTCGGCCACGGTCACGCAGGTGTCCGTGTAGCGCGGGTCGATGACGATGACCCGCGTGGCGCCCTTCTTCTTGGCCTCCAGGATCTCATATTGCAGGCCGCCGCCGCCCGAGCGCGTCTCGCTGAAGTTGGCCCCGAAGAACACGGCCAGCTTGGTGTTGGCGATGTCCGTGATGGGGTTCCCGGAGTAGCCGGGCTTGCCGTAGAAGGAGCGCAGGGCCGCCTGGTTCTGGGCCGAGCTGTAGTCGGAATAGCCGATGGAGAAGCCGCCCAGGCAGTTCATCAGCCGCCAGAAGTTCTCGCGCCGGGTCATGGGTCCGGTGATGACGCCGCTGGCGTAGTGGCTGTAGACCGAGGCGTTGCCGTAGTTCTCGATGCAGTACTTGAGCTTGTCGGCCACGATGTCCAGGGCCTCGTCCCAGGAGATGGGCTCGAACTTGCCCTCGCCGCGCTTGCCGGTGCGCCGCAGCGGGGTCTTCAGCCGGTCCGCCGAGTACATGTGGCGGCGCATGGAGCGCCCGCGCGGGCAGGGGCGCGGCTGGAAGACGCCGTTTTCCCAGTCGTCCTCGACGCTGTGGTCCGTCTCCACGCGCACGATCTTGTCGCCGCGCACGAAGGCCTTGAGCACGCAGGTGTTGCCGCAGTTGTTCACGCAGGTGGTGAGGATGAACGGATCGTCGGGGAGCTTGGGGACGTCCGCCGCTGCGGCCGGGGCGGGGCGGAACAGGTGCGACAGGCCGAGCCCGCCGCCGCCCGCCGCCAGCGCCGCGCAGGACAGGGCGCCGAACTTCAGGATGTTTCGCCGCTCGTTGTTGTATGATTCCGGTGTCTTGCTGGGCCGTCTCATCATGACCTCTCTTGTTGTTGTGAACCGCTTGGCCGTCGACGCCTCCGCCGTCGGTCGTTCCCGGCAACTCCTTGTATTTCGGTGTGATAAATTTCACAAATTCAGTCGCGTGGTCTCCATGTGTTTCATGCCGGTTTCCCCCATCGAGCAGCGCAGAGAATTTTCACCAGGTTTGTGGGGTTTTTCCCGGGTGCCGCCGTGGGCTCTGCCCTGATTCCGCCTGCCGCGCCGGTGCCGCTTCCCTGGGCCGCGCGCCATGCGGGCCAAGCGACGCGCCCCTTGCTGCTTTCCTAATGCACTGCATTTACACGTTATAAATTTCACATTTTGTACTATCAGAGATTTATACTTATTCTGTATTCCCGGCGCACTGTAGTGTCAACATGCAGCGCAAATTTTCGCATTGTGAAACGGCCGGTTATGACGGCAAGCAATAGTTGCGGTAACAGGGCGTTGTGGAGCGCGCCGGGCCCCGGGCGTCCGGCGACGTTCTCGGGAGGGCCCCGGCACGTTGCCGGGGCGCGCGGGCCGGGGGCGGGCGGCGGGTGCGGGTTGCCCTTGGCCGGGGCTTGGTGTAGATGTGCCCTCGACACGGGGGCGCATGCCGCGCGCCCGGCCAAAGGAGACGTCCATGCCCACCATCATGCCCGAAGGCGAGCTGCTTCGCCGCGCCGTGAAATGGATTTGCGAGCAGTACGACGGCCAGGTCGTGACGCCTTCGCCCCAGGTCATGGAGCAGGCCGCCGTGCGTTTCAATCTCGGCCCGCTGGACCAGGAGGCGCTGGACCGCTTCTTCCGCCAGCAGGCCGCCGAGGAGGGCGGAGCCGAATAGGCCCATGCCCCGCCTCCTGCACCGCCACATCTTCATCGAGCTGCTCTCGGTCTTCGCGCTGTGCGCGGGGTCTTTGCTCACGCTGCTGCTCATCGGGCGCATGCTCCAGCTGCGCGAGCTGTTCCTGTCCCAGAGCCTGACCCTGTGGGACGTGGCCTGCATGTTCGCCTACCTGGCGCCGTTCTTCCTGCTTCTGCTGATCCCCATCTCCTGCATGCTCGCGGTGTTTTTGACCTTCCTGCGCATGGGTACGGACCTGGAGTCCGTGGCGCTGCGGGCCTCGGGCGTCAGCCTGTACCAGATGCTGCCCGCGCCGCTGGCCCTGTGCGCCCTGGGCACCGTGGCCGCGCTGGGCATCTCCTTCTGGGGCCTGTCCTGGGGTATGGACAACTTCCGCCAGACCGTGCTGGACCTGGCCCGCACCAAGACCCAACTCGTCCTGCAACCAGGCGTGTTCAATAAGGATTTCCCGGGGCTTACGGTCTACGCCCAGCAGGCGGACCCGGCGCGCGGCGAGCTGTCCACGGTCTTCGTGCAGGACCGCACGCGCCCCGGCGTGGCCGCCACCATCCTGGCCCCGCACGGCACCGTGCGCACCGACGCCGATCGGGGCGAGATCGTCTTCCGCCTGGAAGGAGGGAAGATCTACCGCCAGGAGGAGACGGGCCTGTCCGTGGTCGGCTTCGGCACCTACCAGGTGCGCATGGACCTCTCGCGCCTGCTGGCGGGCTACGACCTGGGCGAGGTCCGGCCCAAGGAGATGAGCTGGGGGCGGCTGAGGGCCATCGACGCCGACCCGGCCCAGGCCGACGGCGACGGCAACGCCCTGCGCAAGGTCCGCGTGGAGCTGCACAAACGGGTGGCGCTGCCCCTGGCCTGCATCGTGCTGGGGCTGTTCGCGCTGCCCATGGCCGCCAGCTTCGGCGGGCTGAACCGCCACTGGGGCCTGCTGCTGGCCCTGGGCTTCTTCCTTTTCTATTATACGCTGCTCTCCCTGGGCCTGACCCTGGGCGAGACCGGGACGCTGCCGCCCGCCGTGGGCCTGTGGCTGCCCAACGCGTTGTTCCTTGGCGTGGGGCTCGCGGGCCTGCGCCAGGCAGCGCGCGAGCGGGGGATGGACGTCGCGGGGCGGCTGTCGCACCTCTGGGCCCTGCGCCGCCTGCGCCGGGCAGGGGAGGGCGGCGATGCGCGCTAGGGTCCTGCACCGCTACCTGCTGCGGCAGAACCTGTTTTTGCTGCTCTCCACCCTGGGGGTGGGCACGGCGCTGTACCTGATGAGCGACCTCTTCGACCGCCTGGACGACTTCGTGGAGGCGGGCCTGGGCGCGGGCACGGTGCTGACCTACTTCCTGGTCAAGATCCCGCTCATCGTCTCGCAGATCATGCCCGCCGTGTTCCTGGTCTCCGTGGTGGTGCAGCTGTGCCTGATGGCCCGGGGCCGCGAGCTGCTGGCCCTGCGCTCCGGCGGCGTGTCGCTGACCTCGCTGACCCGCTTCTTCGTGTATTATTCACTGATTTGGTGCCTGGCGCAGCTGGTGTTCTCGCAGTTCGTCGGCGTCTACGGCGAGCGCGAGGCCTCGCGCATCTGGTCCGAGGACGTGCGCGGCAACATCGTGGAGAAGAAGGAGCTTTCCGGGGTCTGGTTCAAGGAGGGCGACCGCGTGGTGGAGCTGCGGCGGCTGTGGCCCGCGCGCGGCGAGGCCCAGGGCGTCACCGTGTTCGAGCTGAGCCCGGGGCGCGACGCCGTGGTGCGCATCCTGTCCGCCGAGGCGGCCCAGGCCGAGCCCGGGCACTGGCGGCTGACGGGCGTGCGCGTGCTCGATCCGGCGGATTTCTCCGTGGCCCAGACGCCGGACGTGGACCTGCCCCTGGAGCAGGACCCGATGACCTTCCTGCTGGTGGCCCCGGGCGCGGACCCGGCGCAGCTGCCCATGTGGACCCTGATGGGCGTCATCAAGTCCCTGGACGCCTCGGGCTCCAACGTCGAGCGGCTGCTCACGTCCTGGCACATGAAATGGGCCTACGCCTTCTCCATCCTGGCCATGGGCCTGCTGGCCCTGGCCATGGTCAGCTTCACGGAGAACGTGTACCTCAACGTGGCCCTGGCCCTGGTGCTGACCTTCGCCTACTACGTGGTGTTCATGGTCGGCGTGACCATGGGCCAGAAGGGCATGCTCCCGCCCTGGCTCGGCGCCTGGCTGGGCAACATCGTCTTCTGCTCCCTGGCGGGCGCCCGCCTGGCCTGGACCGCGCGGCCCAGGCGGCTGGGCGGCGCGGGCTAGCTTCCCGGCGTCTCGCCCTTTATCTCGTTTGACGCCTCCCCGGGCTGCGGATTCTCCGCCTTCCAGGCCCGGTACTTCTCCAGATCGGCCCGGATGCCGGACACGCACAGCGCCACCACCGAGGCGTCGTCCACCAGGCCCAGCACCGGGATGATGTCCGGGATCAGGTCCAGCGTCGTCAGCACGTAGACCAGGGCCCCGATGGCCGAGGCCACCGTGCTCCACGGCACCTGCCGGTAGCGCCCCGAGCGCCAGTCCCCCACCAGCGCGATGAGCAGCCGCACCTGGTCCGCCAGGTCGCGCAGCGCCGGGCTGTCCAGCTTGCCCAGGATCTCCCGGATCTTGCCGAGAATCCGCCCGGCGTCGGCGTCCGTGACCTTGCTCGTGGCCTCGCGCAGTTCGTCGGCGGCCTTGCGCTCGGAAATGGCCAGCGCGTCGGCGTATATCTCCCCGGCCTTGTCCCGCACCGCGTCCTGTACATCGTGGGGGACATCGTGGGCCGCATCCTGCGGCGTTCCGGGGCGCGCGCCGCGTTCGTCAGACTGTGTGCTCATGTTCGCCACTCCTTGGCCCATCATCGCAAAGCCTGGCCGCCGCGTCCACTGCGTCGGGCGGGGCGGGGAGCGCGGGCGGAAAACCCCGGCCCTCGCCCCCCCCGGCACGGGCCGCCGCAGCGCCGCGTCTTCATGGACGATTCCGGCTCCGCGACGCACTTCGTTCGTTGACACGGGCCCTGCGGTTTATTTATAACTGCTTCTCATTCAATACCTTTTGGGAGGGGAATTCATGAACACCATGTCTCGCATTCTGCTGCTGCTGCTCGCGCTGAGCCTCGTCATCCCGGCGGGGGCGCTCGTCGCCCGGGCCGATTCCCAGGGCAAAAAGGCCCTGATGATCGTCGCCAAGGAAGATTTCGAACAGGGCGAATACAAGCGGACCCGCGCCGCCCTGGAAGAAGGCGGCGTCGCCTGCACCGTGGCCAGCACCAAGACCGGCAAGCTCATGAGCAACAAGAGCCAGCGCATCGCATGCGACATGCTGCTGTCCGACGTCGTGGTCGCGGACTACGACGCCATCGTGCTCATCGGCGGCAACGGCATCAAGAAGGTCTGGAAGAACGAGGACGCCCACCGCATCGTCCGCGAGGCGGTGGAGCAGGACAAGGTCCTGGCCGCCATCTGCGCCAGCCCCGGCATCCTGGCCTATGCGGGCGTCCTGCAGGGCAGGAAGGCCACCGCCCATCCCCGCAGCGGCGCCCGCGAGGTGATGATCGAGCGCGGCTGCGACTACTCCGGCAAGGCCCTGGAGATCGACGGCAAGCTGATCACCGCCAACGGCCCCGACGCGGCCACCGACTACGGCAAGGCCATCGTCCAGGCCCTGAACTGAGCGGAATCATTGCAGGAAACGAAAAGGGCCGCGTCCGACGCGGCCCTTTTTTTGTGGGTCTGATCCGGCTCGCCCGCGCGGGCGGGCCGCCTCAGTCCTCTTCGTCGACCTCGACTTCGGTCTCGCCCTGGGCGACTTCGCGCAGGATGTCCCACAGGGCGGTCAGGCCCAGACCGGTCTGGCTGCTGGTGGCCAACGGTTTCTCGCTGTCCAGGAACACGGACCACTGCTTGCGCACGGCCTCGCGGTCGCGCTGCTTGGTCTTGTCGGCCTTGGTCAGCACCGGCAGCACCGGGACGCCCCGGGACTGGATGTAGCCGATGAGTTCCAGGTCGTTCTTCTGCGGCGGGTGGCGCGCGTCCAGGAGCACGGCCACGGCCCGCAGCCAGGTGTTGTCCTTGATGTAGTCGTCGATCAGCTTGGCCCATTTGGCGCGCTCGGTCTTGGAGACCTTGGCGTAGCCGTAGCCGGGCAGGTCCACGAGGTAGAAGTCCCAGGGCGCGACCTTGTAGAAGTTGAGGCTTTGGGTCTTGCCGGGGGTGGCGCTGATCTTGGCGAGCTTCTTGCGCCCGGCCAGGGCGTTGATCAGCGAGGATTTGCCCACGTTGGAGCGGCCCGCCAGGGCGATCTGCGGGGCGGGCATCTCGTCCAGCTGTTCCTTGAGGTAGACGGTGCGTTCCAGTTCCAGGGTCGGGCGGGTCATCGGGGCTCCGGGGATGGTTTTGGGGGGCGCGCGCGCGGCGGGGGCGCGCGGGCCCCGGGCGGGACGAGTATGCACGGCAACGCCGCGTTTGCCAACCGCCGGGGAAACATATACATAGGGGGGCGATCCGGCGGGCGCGCCCCGCCGTCTCCCCACAGCACCGCAACCAAGGACCGGACCCCATGGCGCACCATGAGATTCTCGTGCTCAACGGCCCGAACCTCGGGCACCTGGGCGCGCGGCAGCCGGAAATCTACGGCGACCGGGGCATGGCCGACGTGCCCGCGCTGGTGGCCTCGCTGCTGGGCGAGGGCGCGGGCGAGGTCTCGCTGAGCTTCGAGCAGTACAACGGCGAGGGCGAGCTCATCGACCGCCTGGAGCGGGCCCGGGAGGACGGGACGTCCGGCGTGGTCCTCAATGCGGGGGCCTACACGCACACCAGCCTGGCCCTGGCGGACTGCCTGGCCTGGATCGGCGTGCCCGCCGTGGAGGTCCACATCTCCAACGTCTGGGCCCGGCCGGAGACGATCCGCCACCAGAGCCACATGGCCAAGAACGTGGTCGGCGTCATCGCCGGATTCGGCATCGATTCCTACGCCCTGGGCGTCGCCGCCCTGGTGCGTCACCTTGAGAAAATCGCGAAAGCGTAACAAAAAGCACCATTTGGAGGATATTGTATGGCAATGATCGCCACGAGCGAGTTCAAGAACGGCATGAAGATCGAGATCGACGGCACGCCGTTCGAGATTCTTGAGCACCAGCACCACAAGCCGGGCAAGGGCGGCGCCGTGATGCGCACCAGGCTGCGCAACCTGCTGAACGGCCGCGTCATCGACAACACCTTCCGGTCCGGCGAGAAGGTCAACAAGCCCGACCTGGAGACGCGCGCCATGCAGTATCTCTACAAGGCGGGCGAGCAGTACGTGTTCATGGACATGACCAGCTACGAGCAGGTGGAGATCACCGACGCCGTGTGCGGCTCCAAGGGCGGCTTCCTGGTGGAGAGCCAGGAGATCAAGGTGCTGCTGTACAACGGCGGCCCGCTGGACATCGAAATCCCCGCCTCGGTGGTCATGGAGATCGCCGTGTGCGAGCCCGGCATCAAGGGCGACACCGTGTCCGGCGCCACCAAGCCCGCGACCCTGACCTCGGGCGTCGTGGTCCAGGTGCCGCTGTTCGTGGAGCAGGGCGAGCGGATCAAGGTCGATACCCGCACCGGCGCCTACATCAGCCGCGACAAGTAGCGCATGCAACCGGCGCGGGCCCCGGTCCGCGCCGCACGAGAGGGCGACGCCACGCAGTCGAGCAAGCTGTTCCGCGAGGTGACGGGCATGGTTCTGGCCTTTCTGGCCGTGACCCTGGCCGCCTCGCTGGCCACATACAGCCCGGCGGACCCGAGCTTCAACCACGCCGTGAGCCCCGGCTACGCGGTGCACAACGCCGTGGGCCTCGTCGGGGCCTACATGGCGGACCTGCTGGTGGTGCTGTTCGGCGTGGCGTCCTACCTCTGGCCCCTGGCCCTGGCCGTCCTGGCCCTGGGCAATTTCTCCCGCCGTCTGTTCCCCGCCTGGTGGCGCTGGCTGGGGCTGTTCGTGTTCCTGCTCTGCGCCATGGGCTTCGGGGCCGGCGAATGGTCCCGGGCCAACGTGCACCTGGGCCGCGTCGTGGGCGGCGGGCTGTTCGGGGAGATCCTGCACACCCAGGCCCTGTTCTACCTGCGGCCCGTGGGCGCCACGCTGCTGGGGGCCTTCGCCCTGGCGGTGTCCGTGCAGCTCATGGCCGGGCTGACCTGGGGCGGGCTGGCGCGCGGGGTGGGCGGCCGCGTGGCGGACGCCGGGGCCCGCGCGGGCGAGCGCCGCGAGGCCCGCGCCATGCGCCGGGCCGAAAAGGAAGCCTCCCGCGAAGAGGCCCGCGCCGCCAAGGCCGCCGCCGGAGACGGGGAGCGCACGCCGCTGTTCTCCGCCCGGGGCGACGCGGCGGACGCGCCCGGAGACGCGGCGCCCAAAAAGAAGCGCGGTCTGTTCTCCTTCGGCGGCGGGGACGAGTCCCCGGCGGCCGAGGCGCCCGTGCCCAGCCTGAAAAAGAAATCTCCCAGGGCCAAGAAGGCCCCCGAGGCCCCGGCGCCGCCCTCTCCCGGGGACGCCGCCGCCGGGTCCGGCCCGCCGCCGCTGGATTTCCTGCGCACCCCGCCCGGGGGCGGCCCCGCCATCCCCAAGGACCAGCTGGACGGCCAGGCCCGCAGCCTGGAGTCCTGCCTGAACGATTTCGGCATCCAGGGCGAGGTCCAGGACGTGGTGCCCGGGCCCGTGGTCACGATGTTCGAGTACAAACCCGCGCCGGGCGTGAAGATCAGCCGCATCGCGGGCCTGTCCGACGACCTGGCCCTGGCGCTTCGGGCCAGCGCCGTGCGCATCGAGGCCCCGCTGGCCGGGCGCGACACCGTGGGCGTGGAGATCCCCAACCAGGAGCGCCAGACGGTCTATCTGCGCGAAATCATGGAGTCGGCGGCCTTTGCGGACTCCAAGTCGCTGCTCAGTCTGGCCCTGGGCAAGGACATCCACGGCCGCCCGCACGTGGCGGACCTGGCGCGCATGCCGCACCTGCTGGTGGCGGGCGCCACGGGCCAGGGCAAGAGCGTCTGCCTGAACTCCATCCTGCTGTCCTTCCTGTACAAAGCCACGCCGGATCAGGTGAAGCTGCTGCTGGTGGACCCCAAGCGCATCGAGCTGTCCGTGTACGCGGACATCCCGCACCTGGTGCACCCGGTGGTCACGGACATGGCCCTGGCCAAGAACGCCCTGGAATGGGCCGTGTACGAGATGGAGAAGCGCTACGACGCCATGGCCCGGATGGGCGTGCGCAACATCGAGGGATTCAACAAGAAACTGCCGACGCTGGGCCCGGATGCGGACCCCTCCCTGGCGGAGATGGAGCCCCTGCCGTACCTGGTCATCGTCATCGACGAGCTGGCGGACCTGATGCTCACGGCGCGCAAGGAGGTGGAGACCTCCATCGTGCGCTTGGCGCAGCTGGCGCGCGCGGCGGGCATCCACATGATCATCGCCACCCAGCGGCCCTCGGTGGACGTCGTCACCGGGCTGATCAAGGCCAACTTCCCCAGCCGCATCGCCTTCACCGTGACCAGCCCGCAGGACTCGCGGACCATCCTGGACACCGTGGGCGCCAACCACCTGCTGGGCAAGGGCGACATGCTCTTCAAGCCCGGCGGCGGCAAGACCGTCCGCCTGCACGGCGCCCTGGTGGACGAGGACGAGATCGGCCGGGTCATCGACTTCTGGAAGGCCCGCAGCCAGCCGCAATACGGCCTGGACTTCGGCGAATGGTCCCGCGAGGGCCAGAACGCCGAGGACATGGGCCTGTCCCCGGCCGGGGGCGAGGGCGGCGGCGACGGCATCCCGGACGATCCGGTGTATCCCGAGGCCGTGGCCTTCGTCATGGAGCAGGGCAAGGCCTCCATCTCGCTCATCCAGCGCCGCTTCCGCATCGGCTTCAACCGCGCCGCGCGGTTCGTGGAGCAGATGGAGCAGGACGGCGTCATCGGCCCGGCCGACGGCGCCAAGCCGCGCACCGTGCTCAAGGGCTGAGCCGCTTCGCGCGCGTCCGCGCGCCGCGCATGCATCGCGAACGCGCCCGGCCGTTTCCGACCACAGCGACCCCCGGGGGAACCATGAAGATTCTCGTGATCCTGGGCCATCCCCGGCCCGGCAGCTTCAACCACGCCATCGCCGAAACCGCCGTGGCCGCCCTGCGCGGCGAGGGCCACGACGTGACCTTCCACGACCTCTGCGCCGAGGGCTTCGAGCCGCTGTTGCCGCCCGGCGAGGAGTCGCGCGGGGCCGAACTGTCGCCCGAGATCGCCGCGCACTGCGAGGAGGTGTCCTGGGCCGAGGGCTTCGTGATCATCCATCCCAACTGGTGGGGCATGCCCCCGGCGGTGCTCAAGGGCTGGGTGGACCGGGTGCTGCGGGTGGACACGGGCTACCGCTTCGAGGAGCAGGGCGACTGCGGCGAGGGCGTGCCCCGGGGCCTGCTGCGGGCCGAGCGGGCCGTGGTCTTCAACACGGCGGACACCCCGGCCGAGCGCGAGGTCGAGGTCTTCGGCGACCCGCTGGAAACCATCTGGAAGAATTGCATCTTCGGCCTGTGCGGCGTGCACGACGTGCACCGCAGGACCTTCTCCGTGGTCTGCGTGAGCGACGCCGAGCGCCGCCGCAAGTGGCTGGACGAGGTGGACGGCACGCTGCGCCGCCTGTTCCCGCGCGACGCGGACTGAGGCGGCCCCGGCGAGCGGGGCGCGATGGAAAGCCCGGGGCGCGTGGTCGCGTCCCGGGCTTCGTGCGTGCTGCGTATTGGAAAATGATCAGGAATTGCAGCTGGCTGTGGTGAGTCGTGCGGCTGGTCTATACGACCCATAGAAAAAGTCGAGCCTTTGTCGAGCGTTTGAGGCGGCTCAATCCAGCCATTCGTAGCGGAATTCGCAGGCCGGGGAGCCCTGGGCGATGGTCCGCGAGCGGGTCAGGCGCAGGTGCGGGGAGTAGCCCTCGGCGAAGGCGCCGTCGCGCGCGCAGGACAGGGCGTAGGCCAGCTCCGGGGGCAGGCCCATGTCATTGATGTACAGCGCGGCGTAGCCGCAGCGGGTCACGGTCAGCCGGAAGCAGGGCGGGTCCAGGCGGGAGTCGACGATCTCCAGCGCGCCGCCCGCCTGCCAGAGGTCCGTGACGCCGCAGAAATGCTCCAGGCTGGGGCCGCCCGGAGCGGCCTGGGCGTAGGCCCGCCCGGCGGCGCGCGCGGCGGCAGCCGTGGCCTTGCCGATGATCTCCTGAGCCTGGGGCGCGGGCATCTCGTCCAGCAGGACGCGGTAGGTTTCGGCCAGGATTTCGGCCTCGATGCGGCGGCGTTCGAACTGGGTGGGGGCGGTCATGGCGGTCTCCCGGGGTTCGGGTGCGGGCGGGCGGGGCAGCGGCGCGGACGGGCCGGGCGGCGCGAATTGGGCTTGCCACGCGCCAAGCCATGCATATACTTTCGCACCTGCAACCGCAACCGGGGCCCCGGCCCCTGGGAGACCCGCATGTCCGTTTTCCGCCTCGCCCTGAGCCTGTTGCTGCTCGCCCTGCTGGCCGTTGCCGCCCCGGCCCGGGCCCAGGACAAGGACCCCGCGACCCTGGCCATGGAGGCCATGCAGCGCCGCTACGAGACCCTGGGCAGCTTCAGCGCCGATTTCACGCAGCGGCTGACCAACGCCGCCAGCGGCGAGACCCGCGAGCGGGGCGGCAAGGTCTGGTTCAAGCGGCCGACCCTGGTGCGCTGGGAGACGCTGACCCCGGAGCCGGAACTGCTGGTCATCGGCGCCGAGGACGTCTGGAACTGGTTCCCCGAGGACAAGGCGGCCTACCGCTACACGGCCCCGCAGGTCCTCGAGTCGCGGACCATGCTGCGCTTTCTGTCCGGCCAGGCGCGCCTGGATCAGGATTTCTGGGTCGAGGACAAGGGGCTGAAGGAGGGCCTGCGGGTCTTGCAGCTGATGCCCAAGAATCCCGAGCCGACGCTGGTCGAGGCCTCCATGGCCATCGACGAGGCGCGCGGGATCATGACCCGGCTGACGGTGGTGGACTTCTTCGGCAACCTGAACGACGTGCGCCTGGACAACCTGGTCCTGGACGCGGACTGCCCGGACGCCCTGTTCCGCTTCACGCCGCCGAAGGACGCCGACGTCTTCGACAGCCGCGAGACGGGCCAGGGCCCGGTGGAGCAGCCGCTGACGCAGTAGGCCCTACGGAGCGATTTGGAATATCAGGATTTCTTT